>JAPULD010000028.1 GCA_027295365.1 Planctomycetota bacterium | reverse complement strand
CGGTCGAGTTGAATCCCCTTCACAGCACTGCGAATTACATCCTGGGCCAGATCCATGAACAGCGTGAAGAGTTTGATGACGCGATCGATTCCTATCGCAAAGCCGTCCGCGCCGACCCCGCCAGTCCGGCCGTCATGCGTCTGATGGAACTCACGGCGAAAAAAAAAGAGGGTGACTGATCCTGCACGTCGATCCGCGGGGGATGGCAATCACGAATCGGTCATGTGCCGCACCCATCCCAATCGCTCAGGAGTTGCAGGAGATCCTCGACATTGACCTGACAATCGAAATTGACGTCGCCGGGACAGAACGGGGGACAGGGATCTTGACATGCGCCCCAGTTTCCGAGCAACGTCAGCAGATCAAATACATCCACCCGTCCTGACCCATCAACGTCTGAGAAACAGTCGCACTCGTCGGGGACCTGATTTGAATTGATGTCGAAGCTGAATCCTTCTGCGATATCGCAGATGTCGGGCAACATGTTGTAATTGCAATCGAATCCAGCTCCCGGCATGAAATCGAAACCCGTGGGTCCGTCGAGCCCGGTGTCGTTCCCGATCACGACGGAACGGATGAAGTCGCCCGTGTCGGGGTCGTATTTGTAGATCCGAGTCGAGTTGATATGCAAGTTGACGATGTCATCGGGATTCGTGTCGCCATCCTGTAAGGCGGCCGCGCCGTGACGGGAGGCATACAGGAAACCGTCAGGACCCATCCGAAGTCCCCATGGTTCGTCAAGGGTCAATGCGGCACCGGAGCCGCCATTGTTGAATCTACCCAGGGATGCGCCGGTGTCGCCATCGTAGGCCAGCAATTCCGTGGTCGAAAAGCTCGCCACGATCAGATAGCCATTGGGAAGAAACAGGATTTGCCGGGGATTCGTCAGCCCGCCATTATCAGCCAGAGTGACGAAGATGGAGACGAAAGCGCCGGTGACGCCATCGTATTCGTAGACTTCATCGGCTCGGCTTGCGACAAAGAGGTTGCCATTAGGGCCAAAAGCGAGCCCGATAGGATTGATCAATGGTGGAATTCCCGATGTCGTGGTGAGAGCCGGCGGAGGCGGGGGAGGCGGAGCTACGAATACACCGATGAATGCACCCGAAGGGAGCTCGTATTCGAGGACGCTATGAGAGTTCATACTGGTGACGAACAAGTTGCCATTGGGGCCGATCGTCATGGTCGCCGGATAGTTCAGGCCCCCATAGCCGGCAGGGACGAAATCGCCCACGTAAAGCCCGTGTCGATCGAATTCAACGATTCGATCGTCACCGGCGCTGGTCACGAAGACACGCTCATCGTCGGTGATCAGCACGTCCTTGGCGTCGTTGACGAATCCGGACAAGGACGTACTCATGCGCACGCCACTGATCGGATGGAATTCCTTGAGATGCAGGGCGGCGTCGCTGGCGACCCACAAACTATTGGCCCCGTCGAGCTGCGCAAGGTCAGGAGTGCCATTCTGGTCGCAATCCTGACAGGCATCGAGCATAGCATCACGGTCCAGGTCGAGTTCGGGATTCCCCTGCAGTTCGCTGTAATCGGATCGGCCGTCATTGTTGCAATCCGTTTCGCACTCATCGGGAATCTCGTTGCCATACAAGTCGAGTGATGTTCCCATGGCAATGTCCCACGCATCGGGGATCGTATTGCCATTGCAGTCGGGCTCGCATTCATCCGGAATCAGGTTGCCATCGACATCGGCGCTGGTTTGCGAGGCGATATCCTGGTCATCCAGCGTTCCGTTCTCGTTGCAGTCCTCGCATTCATCGGGAATTCCGTTGCCGTTAACGTCGGCGCTTATCAGGTTGGTGATGTCATCGACATCTTCAATGTTATTGTCGTTGCAGTCGGTGATGACACACAGGCTGCTGGTGATGTGGTTCAGCAAGAACGGTTGCACACCGGCGTGTAGGCGGAGATCCGTCAAGGCGTTGCCACCACTCATGGTTTGACTGCAGTAACTCATGATCGTGCCGCGTTGAGGCGTGCCGTTGAAGTTGTTGCAGGTGTCGAGGCCGTAGTCATGGGTGTGGCTTGCCCCGGCGTTGTGCCCGAGTTCATGCGCTGCCACGTGCACGTCAAAGTGATTGACGCTCGAATCAAGTGTGTCGGGAACCGAGCCCATCATGTAGCCGCACCACGAATACGCGCTCGAAGAGCACAAGGCGCTGAGGTAGGCGACGCCCCCATAAGGCAGATCGCGCCGACCCATGATCAGCTGAACCACATCGCGTGAAACATGACCCATGTTGTTGTTCCATTCGTTTACCAATGTATTCAGTGGATTTGGTTGATTGTAAAAATCATTTTCGTTGTCCCAAAGACGCACGTACACCAGATTGATGCGGGTGTTGATGTCACGAAGATAGATATCGCTGATTGAGGCATACAGTTTGATGATGTATTCACCCATAAGGTCTGCGTTGCCACCGGCGAGTGTAAAAAGTTCAAAATCAGTGTCAACGGCCATGTCGATCACGCGACGACCTTGCGTGGATGGGATGGCCACCATTGCCTTGGCTGCAATGAGGGATTCGTTTTGGGTGTGTGCCGATGAATCGCAGTAGCTCAGGCCGGCGGGGAGTGAAATCTCGACTCGATCGTCGTTCACCGAAAGCTGATTCTTGATGATGTGGCCCGCTTCATCGCGACGTGAAGTCAGTTTCCATTTCTGGCGACCCGGCCCGAGATCAATCCGGCCCGACACGTGTCGATCCGAAAGAATCAGCAAGACCGATGAGCCCGGTTCATCCTTGACCCGACCTCGCAACAACGTGATCGAATCGACATCGAATTCGTACGGCACGTCGGGGCCAGTTGTCCGGCCAATGACAAAGCGCGTGGCTGGCGTCGTGACGGAGAAGGGCGACAGTTCGAGGTTCACCATGTGCGTGTGATCGAGGGGCACGTTGTTCAATTTAATTTGACGGCCGGGGCGTGCACTGGCCCGCAGCGACTTGAAATCGATTCCAAGATGAACACCATTTGAATCCTCGCCCAGTGGCTGGACCCCAAATGAAGTCAATTCGATGGATGAATCAAGCGTGCCCTTATGGTCCGCATGAGGAGGCGGACTGCTTGCGTCGGTCATCGTCAGGCACAAGGCCAAAGCGAGCGAACAACTCACCAGGAATACGAAACGAATATTAAGCATGAAACCACCTTGCAAAGACAGACATGAGTGATCCATCGATTGTACGAGATTCGGTACTTCAGGATCCCATGGAATCTTTGATTTGAGTGGCTAGTTGTTTCCCGGAGACTCCAGGATCGCAGTCACGGGGTAATGATCCGACGGAAAGGACCCGTTGTACGATGTTCTCACGATCGACGAAGCCTGGATTTTGAAGCCTTCACTCACGATTATCCAGTCGATTCGTGGACCATGGATTCGATCCTTGAATCCGCCAAACGTGGTCACGCCGCGTACTTCTTCAGGATGCAAAACCTGAAAGGTATCCAACAACGTGATTCCGTCGCTGCGATCGCCATGCAGAAGAGTCTCGTGTGTCTTGCCCAGATCCATATGTGCCGGAGCATTGAAATCACCGATGATGATGAAGGGGGTGTCCTTGGACAAATCGATCGCCATCTGGCGTAAAAGTTTTGCTGATTCCAATCTTGCCTGCTGGCCACGATGATCGAAATGCGTATTGAACAGAAACAAATGTTTCTCGCTCTGCACGTCCTGCAACTCGACCCAGGAAGTCATTCGAGACAGAGAAGTGTCCCAGCTCTTGCTGCCCGGCACTTCAGGGGTTTCACTCATCCAGAAATGCCCCTCGGTGATCTTCTTGAATCGATCTCGTCTGTAAAAGATCGCTGTCATCTCGCCTTTGAGCTTGCCGTCATTTCGTCCAACGCCGACGAATTCATACTCCGGTAGCTGCTGGCGGAGAAACGTGGCTTGAAAATCAAGCACTTCCTGGGTCCCCAGCAGGTCAGGTTGAAAATCGTGAATTGTCTTGACGACGAGATCATGGCGATGGTCCCAATGATTCTCGCCATCCTTGGCTTTGCCATGACGGATGTTGAAGCTCATCACGCGAAGGGGCGTGGCCGTCATGGATGATGATTCCGCTGCGCCGCTCCTCAAGGCGCAACAGACTGACGAGATGAGCACCATGAGCAGAAGGAGCGTTGTGCTCTGGCGAATGACCAGTCGCGTCATGCGGTTTCGGAGTTGGGTGGTCATCATTCGCTTGGAGCCTGGCTGGGTCTGGGGTGTGCTTTCTTGCCCGGATATCCCAGGAACAAGATGATCAGGCAGACGATGCTGGCCCACATCGGGACTGAGAACAGCTTCGTGTAATTCATGGCGCCATCCATGGTCGCCCAATCGGCCACGCCGCCCGCAATGTAGCTGCCCACGATGGTGCCGATGCCGATGATGACGAGGTTGAACAGGCTCTGGGCACTGGCCCGAACATCGCCCGTCGTCTCTTCATCAACGATCATGAAGGCGACGAAGATGAAACAACCAAAGCAGAAGCCATGCATCGCGGTGCCCAGAATCAGGATGGCGACTTCGGGGATGCCCGTCGATTCGTGAATGGGCGTCACGTAGGCGAACAACGCCATGCGCGCCGCGTACGCGATGAGTCCGGCCCCGAGCAATGTCTTGCGTGAACACGCCTTGGCGATGAAGGGGATGGCCATAAGCACGAAGATCTCGCTCATCTGTCCGATGGTCATGAGGCCGCCACCGCCGACTCCGAAGACCGCATTGATTTTCGTGGCGGTTTCCGACTGAAAGCTGCCCAGGAAACCGGCGGTGTGCACGAAATAAAACTGATGAATGCAACTCACCGGCACGGCCAGCAAGAACAGCATCAACAGGGGATTGCGTTTGATCTCGACCAACGCTTCTAGCGAAGCGTTCTTCTGCAGCCCCTTCGCCGGGGGGGTATGCGGGAGGAAGAAGCAGAAGATCCCCATGACGAGACCCACAATGGCACTGAGGCGAAATGCGTCAGACATTCCTTTGATCTGGGCTGCCGCGATGACATCGGCGGATCCTTCCGCAGGCGTGTGATGATGGAGCAGCCATTGTCCGATTGTGATGCCCACCACGATCCAGCCCACCGTCCCCCAGACGCGGATGCGACCGAAATCACGATCCCGGTCGGAAATGTGATGGAACGCAAGTGAATTGGTCAATGGCAACGTCGGTGAATACACGATTGAGTACAGCAACGAGAAAATCAGGAACGAGGAAAAGGACTCGAGCGAAGCGAGTTGCCAGACCATCAGTGCCCCGATGATGTGGCTGATGCCCAGGAATTTTTCCGTGGCAAAGTACCGATCCGCGACCTGGCCGGCGATGAACGGCGCGAAGATTGCCCCGATTGCTCCGACGGCAAACATCGTCGAGATCTGCGTGTTGCTGAACCCATGATGATTCGCAAGAAAGGGGTACAGCAACGGAAGCCACGCACCCCAGATCGCGTACTGCAGGAACATCATCGCTGAGAGGCGAAAATTCAGCGAAAGACTCAGTTTTTCTGATGGAGCGTTCATTCAGCTGTCTCCAGTTGGCTTTGCACTTCTGCCTGCCCATCGAATTCCTTCAAGCAGATGCCGCAGGAACAGGGGCTCTTCGAAACTCTCACGCGGGTGGCCCAGACCGGTGTAGAACGCGTGTCCCCCATGGATTTCATGGCACCAGGCGATGGGGTGTTCGCTGGCCATCGTGCTGCCTTCGTAGCTGCTGGTGTCGAGCGTCAAAAGGATCTGCACCGAGTCGAGTGGTGCTTCTCGGAAGTTATACCATTCATCAGTTCTTCGCCACTCAAGAGGCAGAAACGATGTGGCCGGGTGCTGGGGATCAACGACCATGACGATTGCTTCCTGGATGGCCGGGTGGCTATGGAAGTAGGCCCCGACGAGGCTCCCGTAAAAGGGCCAGTCGTACTCCGTATCGGAAGCGGCATGGATGCCCACGTATCCGCCCCCGTCGTCCATGTATTGCTCGAATGCCTTTTGTTGATCATCGTTCAGCACGTCTCCCGTCGTGCTCAGAAAGACGATGACATCAATGCCTTTGAGCCCCAGGCTTGAGAATCGCGTTGGATCCTCGGTCGCCACCACGTGAAAGTCATGCGACTGGCCAAGCTCCTGAATTGCCTTGATGCCGGCGTCGATCGAATCGTGACGAAAGCCAGCCGTGTGGGAGAAGACCAGGACTTGAATCATGTCCACGTCATCGGAAGTTCCGAGGTGGCCCCCGGATAGACCCCCGGATAGACCCCCGGAACAAACCATGGAAACCGACGAAAGCAGGATCAGAAGAGTAAGCGGTAAAGTATGCACACAAGAATTCCTGATTCAGCTCAGCCTTGTCCAGGCTCCATCGTTGTGGCCACTTTCAAGGACCGCGTTGATGAACTGAACGCCTTTGAGCCCATCGGTGACGTCCGGGTAGTCATGATGGATGGGGTTCGAATCTCCGGAACGAATGGCTGAGGCGATGGATCGATACACGTTGGCGAAGCCTTCGATGAATCCTTCGGGATGTCCGGGCGGGATTCGCGAAACATCGGACGCCGACTTGCTCAGGTACCCTTCGCCCCTTGAATAGAGTTGCTCAGGTCCATCGTTTGACTTGATGATCAATTCGTTGGGCTGCTCTTGTCGCCATTCAAGGCCTGCCTTGGTCCCCCAGAGACGCAGGGTCAGGTCGTTGCGCTGACCGACACAGACCTGAGAGGCGATCAGCACGCCCTTGGCCCCGCCCTCAAATCGTAGAAAGACATTGATGTCATCGTCGACTTCTCGCCCCTCGACGAATGTGTTGACGTTCGCGCTCAGCGATTCAATCTCCAGTCCCGTCACGTAGCGCACGAGTTGTTCGGCATGGGAGCCGATATCGACAATGGCCCCACCCCCCGACAGATTCGGATCAGACCTCCACGAAGCCTGTTTCTGTCCCGTTGCCTCGATTCGCTCGGCCAGCCAGCCCTGGTGATATTCGACGAGCACTTTTCGGATCTTTCCCAGTTCACCATCCTGCACCATGGCCCGGGCCTGCTTGATCATGGGCGAGCCGCTGTAGTTGTAGGTCACGCCAAAAACGATTTTTCGATCCGAGGCGATACGGGCCAACTCCTGGGCCTGCTCGATCGAAATGGCCAGAGGCTTGTCGCAGACGACGTGAAAACCCGCCTCGGCAAACGCCTTGGCGATTTCGAAGTGAGTGTGGTTGGGTGTCACGATACTCACGAAGTCGATGCGATCGCTCTCGGGCAAAGCACGTTCACCTTCAAGCATGGCGCGCCACGTCGGATAGTTTCGCGCCTCGGGAAGATCCAGATCCCGTCCACTCTGGAGCGACTTTTCAGGGGTTGAGGAAAGGGCTCCCGCGACGAAATCAATCTCGCCATCGAGCCTCGCCGCCATTCGATGGACGCCTCCGATAAAGGCATCCTGGCCACCCCCAACCATTCCCATGCGTAGCGTCTGTGTCATGGTGCGTTCAATCAATCCCGGGCTTCGGTACGAAAAGCATCGTCAACGATTGTTTCGGTGGTGGGAAAGTCGATGCTTCGGACGTATTCACAGGCTTCCTTGGCGCCGAAATCCCGATCCATCTCGGCGTCTTCCCATTCCACGGAGAGTGGCCCCGTATAACCAGCCCGATTCAGGGCGCGGATGATCTCCTCGAATTCGACATCGCCTCGACCGACGCTGCGAAAATCCCAACCCCGATTGTGATCTCCAAACGAGAGATGCGATCCGAGAATTCCTCGCTCGCCATCGAGCCTGACGGAGACGTCCTTCATATGCACGTGGAAGATGCGATCCGCAAAGCGATCGATGAACCGAGCGGGATCAATGCCCTGCCACAGCAGGTGACTGGGGTCGAAATTGAATCCGAACGAAGGATGGTGTCCGATCGCTTCGAGGGCGCGTTGGGCGGTGAAAAGGTCGTAGGCAATCTCCGAAGGGTGCACTTCCAGGGCGAATTTGACGCCATGCTCCTGGAACACATCCAGGATGGGGCCCCAGCGCTTTGCGAAGTCATCGAATCCTTCGTTGACGACGTGCTGGCCGGTGGGGGGGAAAAAATACCACTTGTCCCAGATGCTCGAACCGGTGAATCCATTGACGACGCTTACGCCCATGTTCTCCGCGGCCTTGGCGGTGTACATCATTTCCGCCGCGGCACGCTGGTGCACGCCTTCCTCGTCGCCATCACCCCAGACTCTGGCCGGGAGGATTTCCTTGTGCCGCTCGTCGATGCGGTCGCACACCGCTTGACCGACGAGGTGGTTGGAGATCGCCCAGCAGTGAAGACCATTTTGCTCAAGGATCTTGAGTTGCCCCTGGCAATAGTCCTTCGAGTCGCTGCCTTGCAGGACATCAAAATGATCGCCCCAGCAGGCGAGTTCAAGGCCTTCGTAACCGAACGAGGCCGCCTTTGACGCCATCTCGGTCAAGGGAAGATCGGCCCATTGGCCGGTGAACAACGTAACGGGTCGGGTCATGGCTAAGTCTCATTTAACGGATTTCACCACAGAGACACAGAGAGTACTGAGATGAAAGCAATATAGTTAAAAAGAGCAGAAATCAGAAACGGAACCGCGAGCCCCAAATCTTGGCTTCTTCCTCTGTGCACTCTGAGTCTCTGTGGTAGCTGTTTTCATTTGATTTCACGAATCTTGATGTTTCGGAACCAGACCTTGTCGCCATGGTCCTGCAAGGCGATATGCCCCTTGCGAAAACGTGCGAACAGGGGCATGGTCGCGAACTTGCTTCGGGCCACCGCCGCGTTCCATTCGTTGGAGCCGATGACGAATTCGCATTGCTTTTCGCCATTGAGCCAGTATTCCACATCTCGGCCGTGAACGAGGATGCGAGCCGCGTTGAATGAACCGGCGGGATAGGATGCGTCGAAGGACGGTGCGTGCAGGGCATAATTCGCACCGGCCGAGGTCAAGGGATTCTCGCCATCCGCGTGACGCTCGTTGTCGAGCACCTGCATTTCTGGGCCCGATTCATACACCGCATTGCCTCGCTCCTCGTTGACGCGATAGAAGATGCCGCTGTTACCGCCCGGGGAGACTTTCCAGTCCAGGGTGAGTTCGAAATCGCTGAACTGGCCCTCGGTGATGATGTCTCCGGCCGGACCGACCCGCGTCAACGCGCCCTCCTCGACCGCCCAGCCATCGGAGATCGTGTCCTGCTTGAAGTTCCGCCAGCCCTTCGTGGTTTCGCCATCGAACAGCAATTGCCAGCCCGCCTCGCGCTCGGCGTCGGTCAACGTGTTGTGGGCGGAAACAGGCGGGCTCGGGTTCACCACACCCTCGCGATCGGTCGGCACATTGTTGAGCGTGTACCACCCCTCGGTGGACCACAACGATTGATCGCTCTCGCTGCTCCATGATCCCAGGAGCAGGAAGTAGTACACGTGTTCGGGCTTGAGATCGGCCGATTCGAGTTCCAGGAAGACGCGCCGCCGATCGCTGGAGACGTTGGCGCTCTTCACGTTCATACGCTCGGGGTCCATCTTCGGGCCGCCATACTCTTCCGTGGCCAGATACCAATAACGCTCCAGGAAGTATCGATCGGCATCCCAGCCTTGGCCTTCGGGCAAAGGCTGGGTGAATTCGATCTCGAATCCATTGGCGAGGCTGCGCACCGCGAGCATCTCGAAGGTGGGGGAGCCGTTGTACTTGATTCGCTGCAAGCCATAGCGTTTCTTGCCCGATTGCCCCCAGTTGCCGGTCGAACCGATCCCGCCACAGTAGAGCGCTCCGTCAGGGCCCCAACTGATGCGGTTGATGCCCGCTTCGAGTCCCTGAGTGAATCGGAACACACACCCCTGATAGTCGCCATCAATCTTCTCGGCGAAGACTCGCTTCACGCCCCCATGCGTGACTTCGCAATGCAGCATCTGGCCGGCGTATGGACCGTCCTTCATCGGCACGACGTTGCCGGGGAGTTGCCGATTTCGCCTTGAGGCAACCACACCACGGGAGGCGTAACGGTCAATCCCTCGGCTTCATCAAGCAATACGGAACGTGAACCGTAAAACGCATCCTCCTTGAGATGCAACACCTTCGAGACGGGAAGCCAGTCTCCCTGGTTGTCGGTGAGGAAGATTTCGCCATCCACGCCGAACCCGATGCCGTTGGGGGTCCTCAGACCTCGGGCCATGATTTCGAACGTGCCTTGATCCTTCGAAATTTTCAAGGTGGAACCTCGATCGGGGATCTGGGGTCGCACGCTGGCGCCGCCCGGCACGATGGCGGTGGCGAGGTTGCCATAGAAATAGCCATCCTCGTAAACCAGACCGAATGCGAATTCGTGGAAGTTGGGGCTGACGTTCCATCCGCTGCAGACGCAGTAGTACTCGTCGATGATGTCGTCACCATCGTGGTCGATCAGCTTGGTCAGTTCCTGCTTTTGCAGGATGTAGATCTCGTCGTCGACCACGGTCACCCCCAGCGGTTCCGCGAAGCCCGCCGCGATCCGCTTGACGATGATGTTGTTTGGATTCTCATCCGTCACGCCCTCCAGCAGGTAGACGCCCCCAATCGAATCCCAGGTGCAAAGCACCATGCGACCATCCGAAAGCCAGTCAATGCCTCCGACGCGGGGGGTGAAGTCATCGGGGCGTACAGTGGTCAAATCGTAGCTGGGGTGGACGTCCTCCAATTCCCGCCCATCCCCAGGTCGGCCCCTGAGCAGGGGCATGATCAGTTCCTTCTTCCCCGGGGACGTCACACGCACCTGCCCCTTGGGACAGGACAGGACATCGTTGGGGACGATCACGAATTGGGTCTGCCCGGGAGGTCGCCACTTGAGATACAGGTCCTTCTCGCCAACGCTCTGGAAGAAGACGATCTGGAAGGGGTGCAGACCGGCGGGGAGTTTCTTGACGCCAGTCTCTTCGACGGTGCCATGCTCGCCATCGTTGTCGACGACGAGTTCGCCGGAGATCCAGAGCTTGGCGCCATCATCGCTGGCGAGGATGAAGCCATAGTCGCCATCCTCGGGGGCATCGATGAATCCATCCAGGATGATCATGAAGTTCTCGGTGTAGGGGGCGAAGTCGCCTCGCGAGCCGAGCATTTCAATGGTTGGTACGATAGTGTTGACGTTGGGGGTCTGACCCGGGACGAGTCGGCGGATCTTCCGCATGCCCCGACCGATGTCGTAGACGCGCATGGAGACGCCTGGGGTGCGATCGCCAAAATCGCTCTGGGCCAATGCGCCGGTTACGGCGAACAGGATCGCGAGGGCCGAAACGAAAACGTGTCGTAGCGATAACTGGGTGGATGAATGCCTCATTGGCCATCTCCCGTCGATCGAGGAAAGGCCATCGTGAGGAGGACCGATGATCCCGAATCTAATCGAATGCGTCGTTCGGATTCTTTCAATTCCGAATTGTTCACGAAATATCGTACCTCCCCTTCGATCTTCGAGTCGTCGGGCAGATTCAGCATGATGGAGCGTCCATCGGTCGAACCTGAACATTCAAACCGTCGCGTCAATCGAATAACACCATCTTCATCCTGATTCACTTCGGGGTATTCACGAATCCGCGCAATGGAACCATCGGGGAATGGAAGATCGAATTGCAGGTGGACCTGATCGCCTTGAAAACGATACCCACGCCAGACTGGGGTGACCGGGACGAAGTTGCCTGATTCATCTTCCAGGCCCCATCCCTTGTCGTCGTTTGATTGCAGAAGCGTGGTGCCCCTCGATTCTGGTTGGGGCCCATGAATGTCGTCGTAGACCGCTCCCTGAAATTTCACATCCCCATCCCAAGCCTTATAAAGGGTACAGGTGGTCGCGTCATAGGCCACCCACAGATGTTCATGGAGCGCTACCACCACCATCCTCGGTTGCTTGTCCAGAACGCATCGAAACACCCATGGATCCCGGGGTCTCTCCTGGAGCCCTCCCATGGCCAAAACAGCGATGCCAAGCAGAAAAACGATCAATCGACGCATGTTCGGGTACTCCTCGTCCGATGCCATAATCAGGCTCGCACAGTAGCGAGAAATCCCGGCAAGAGATAGTCCATCGAGACGTTTGAAGTACGAAGTAGCAACGGGAAGCGAATCGGAAAATACAACCTGATGCCCGAGGCGTCATAGAGGATCGACGTGAAAGAAGAGCAACCGCAGGAATCCCGGATCAGGCGAATATGGTCGGAATGGCTCAAGCCATTTGTCATCGTGCTCGTGGTGTTTTCCGCGATGCGATCGTCACTGGCCGATTGGAACGACGTCCCGACGCAGTCGATGGAGCCGACCATTCTCGTGGGGGATCGGATCGCGGTGAACAAGCTCGCCTATGGCTTGAAGGTCCCCTTCACCACTTGGCATCTGGCCAAATGGGATGCTCCCGAACGTGGTGAAATCATCGTGTTTTATTCCCCCAAGGACGACAAACGCATGGTCAAACGCGTAATCGGATTGCCGGGCGATCAGGTGACGATGGTCGGCAACCGTCTCATCATCAACGATGAACCCGTGGTGATTGATGAAGTCACAGCGGCGGAGCTAGATGCATTTGACCTGACTGATTCCGTCGCACTTCAGTTCGCGTTGGAAAGCCTCAGCGAGACGCCTCACCAAGTCATGTTTCAGCCCAATCGGACGGCCCGTCGTTCGTTTGCCCCCCTCGTGGTACCGGACGGACAGTACCTTGTCATGGGTGACAATCGCGACAACAGCGCCGATTCGCGTTATTTTGGCTTTGTCCCGCGAGAGCGCATCCTGGGGCGAGTCTTCGGGGTGGCCCTCAGCCTTGATATTGATGATCGATACAAGCCTCGATGGCATCGGTTCTTCCGTGGGCTGGACTAAGATATCACCCTGACGAAATTAGCCGCCCTCCGGTTTCATGGATCAAAATCCATGTGGTTCGAGTATGCTGAATCCCGGTCCGATCTTCATTAAGGAGGAAGAGACGATGGGATATGGCATTCATTCCGATGTGGCAAAACGACTTCGCAGATCACGTGCACTGGCCCTGACGCTGCCTTGCCTGTTTGCGACCGGCTTGCTGTGCGCACAGGAACCGTATCGACAACCGCCGCAGGTGATTGTTGACATGCTGGAAGCTCCGCCATCGCCATCGGTCAGCATCAGTCCCGACGGGAACACGATGCTGATGCTCCAACGCGAATCGATGCCTTCCCTTGAGGACCTTGCCCGGCCCATGCTTCGTCTGGCCGGCTTCCGCATCAACGCCAATACGAACGGGGCTTTCACGACACGCTACCTCACCGGGTTAAGGGTCAAGCGGATCGATACGAACCAGGTGTTCACCATCGATCTTCCAATCGGCGCGAAGTTTAGCTTTCCCCGCTGGTCGCCCGATG
>JAPULD010000279.1 GCA_027295365.1 Planctomycetota bacterium | reverse complement strand
GATCTACACCGATGTTGATGGTGTCTTCACTGCCGATCCGCGTCACGTCCCCGAGGCGGTCAAACTCGACTCGATCGGGTATGAGGAAATGCTCGAATTGGCTTCACTCGGAGCCGGTGTCCTGCATTGCCGGGCCGCGATCTTTGCTCAGAAATACAATGTGCCCCTGCACATTCGCCACAGTCAGAAACCCCAAAGCGGAACGCTTGTCATGAAAGATCCTCTTGATCAATCCTCGCTGGAGTCGGTCAGCGTCGTCGGCTGCGCCCTGACCAACGACCTGGTGATGATCAGCCTGCATGGGCTACCCAATGCCATGCATCCATCGGACGCCGGGCTCAATGACAGTCCCCAGGCGATCATCTTCCGCCATGCCGCCGACGCGGGCGTGTTCATCGACGACATCATGCAGACGGAGGATGGGCGGAAGGCGAACATATCCTTCACCGCCCCCCGGGAAGGATTGGAAGCGTTGAAGCGTGCCGTCGAGTGCGCCCTCGATGTCATTGGCGAAGGTGACCTGGCCGTGCGAACCGGGTTGGCGAAAGTGTCAGCCGTCGGGGTGGGCATGAGGAGTCACACCGGCGTGGCATCCACCATGTTCAATGCCCTGGCCGAGGCCGGGATCGGCATACGCACCATCACGACCTCGGAAATCAAGATTTCCTGCATCGTCGACGAGTCCGAAAGTGCAGAGGCGCTACGCGTCGTGCATCGCGCATTTGGCCTTGAGACACGTGGACAATCGTGCGCCGACACCAAGAGCGCGAGCCTCATGCCTCATGTCGAAGTGAAGACGAACCTCGGAAAAACAATGTCATCGTGAGAGCAGGACCTTGTCGATTCGCGAGGGTACTTATGGGTTACTCGAAGTGGGCCTGGATGTTGGCCTTGGCCTGATTGGGGTCGGGTAGCCACCGATCTGGCGATGGATGTAATCCGGAGCGCGCACGATAAGCGCGCCATCATGAAACTTAATGCTGGCGTACTGGCCACCATTGGCCTGCCATGCCATTGGCTCGACACTGTCCAGGATGAGGTCGATGATTTTCTGAGCCCGTTGTTCAGGGGAAGCGTTGCCCGACGTGTTGCCTCCACTCGGAATGTAGACCCTGCCGCCTCCGCCTCGACGTCCTCGGCCATAGCCGGGACGCGAACCATCGGTGCCATACAGCATGCGATGCTGGCGTCGATAGACTTCTTCGAGATCCGTGGTCGGGGCATCGTCGAAAGAAGGGGGTTCGTAAATCAGATCGTCAATCGGATAGACCTTGACGAACTGGGCGGCCGGCACGCTCAGTCGATCCTTGGTTCCGATTTCGAGGAACCCCCGTCTCATTTGCCAGGTCGTCTCGTCGTATCCCGCGACTTGTTCCAAGGCCAGTTCCAGCACGGTGAGGGCCGGCATGTTTTCCATTTCGAGCGTGATCGGGGCCTCGGGATCAATGCCATACCCCTCGGCATTCTTGTCATCCGAATAACGCCCGATGATGGTGAGATCCAGACGCGTGGCGAGGTAGGCAAAGACATCACGGGCCTTGGATTCCTGAAAGTTCACGCTGATGTCGGTGTACAGGAGCACCCCTAGCATTCGTTGCGGACTGTTCGAATCGTTCTTCCCGGCTTGCTGATTCGCCCGCTGCTTCTTGACGTGGTTGATTCGATCCTGGAGTGATTGTCCTTGAGCCGTGGAATTCAAGGCCAGGCCAAGACTTGCGATGAGCAGGATGAAGCATTTCATGCCGGAATGACTCCAGGTGTGGAAGG
Source organism: Planctomycetota bacterium (assembly GCA_027295365.1). Lineage (GTDB taxonomy): Bacteria > Planctomycetota > Phycisphaerae > Phycisphaerales > SM1A02 > JADFSH01. The sequence goes on along the minus strand of JAPULD010000279.1, from coordinate 2,121 downwards.
AGCGAAGAGAACAATCATACTCTTGCTAGGACACTCAAAGTCCCCCTTGGCTTTCAGGAAATCGGCATTCCGATGGATATCTGCACTATTCAGCCCATTGGTTCTATCAAAATCCATTGACCACATAGGGATTGGTCTGCCTTTCCTGCCCGATGGTCGTCGTTGGTCCATGCCCTGGATGAATGGTCAAGGTATCAGGCAATGCCATCATCACCTCCAAGACCGAATGCTCAAGGTCCTGAGCATTGGAGGTTGGAAAATCAAAACGACCAATACTGCCTGCGAACAGAGTATCACCCGCGAGAGCCTGTTGAGAGGCATCGTGGATGTAGAGCACGCCTCCCGGGCTGTGCCCGGGGGTATGAACCACGCGCCAGGATTCGCCCAATAAATCCAGCGTTTCGCCTCCCTTGAGCAGGTGATCCGGATCGGTGCAGGTGACGGGCTGGCCGACCATGCCTGAAAGATTGAGCATCGGATCACTACAAAACCGGGATTCCGCCTCATGGGCATAAATGGGCATCGATCCGAAGCGACTCAGGAGTTCATCGACCCCGGCGATGTGATCCGAATGGCAATGCGTGAGAAGGATGCCTTTGGGCGTGAGCTTTTCGGTATCGATATATTCGAGCATTACCCCGGGTTGATAGCCACAATCCACGATCCAGCAATCGCGAGTGCCAGATTGAGTGATGACGAAGCAATTCGTCTGGTAATCCCCAAGTATAAAGGTATTGATATCAGGCACTAAGATGCATCTCCTTTAGGTCTTCCATCCTACGGTATTTAAGGCTACTCTTGTGATGTGTGGGAAGCAGGTCGGACGAAAAAGGAGCGTTCTGCATGTTGATACGTCGGGCTGAAGGTATGACAGGAACGCCCATGAAAATGGACGGAGCCTCGGGTGTGGAGATGCGTCTCATGGTGGGCCGGTCGGACGGTGCACCAAATTTCTCGATGCGTCATTTTACCGTCGAACCTGGCGGTCATACCCCGCGTCACCAGCATAATTACGAGCACGAGGTGCTCGTGCTGGAAGGAGAAGCCCGCATCGAACAGGAAGGCGAATTCCAGGATATCGCGCAAGGCGATGTCGTTTTCGTCGAGCCAAATGCCCTGCATCAGTTCGTCAACAGCAGCGACACGCCTTTCAAGTTCATGTGCCTGGTCCCGGTCTCGTTTGACTGTGGACAACCCACACCCGGAAGTTGAATCCTCTCAAGACTTCGGTCAACTTGAGTCTCAATGCCGACGGATGAAAGGGTGTGCGCAATGGCCCATCACGACAATTCAAGAGCCATGGACGTGCTGCGAGCAGCGGCTTTCATTGTACCCTTGGTCATCTCAGTTTCGCTTCTCGGGGTGGGAACAATCAAAGTTACGGAACCATGGGGTGTGGCGTGTATGTGCATGGGCTTCTTCGGCCTCTTTGCCGTCGGGATCGGCAAATGGCAGGAGTCTTCAGCCCTCGGCAATTACGCCTTCTTCATGATCATGGCCATGGGGATGGTCTGGCTCGGTCTGATCGCAGGTGATTCCCCCTGGCGATACATCGCAATCTCGGGAGGATTGGGAGGCATGCTTATCGCCGGCATGGGGACTACGATTTCCCTGCAACTCAATCGGCTGCTGGGTGACGATGGCGGCATGGTCGATATGCAGGTCATGCAGCTGAAACGCATCCAGGAACTCCTCGAGAAGATCCATGTAAATTCACTGATCACCGATGACGCCCGACGCGTACTCAATCGTGACACGGAAATGAAATTGCTGCGCCGGAGGATCGATGAACTGGTCGGCCAGGGAAAACATGATGCGGGGCTCGATCTTTGCGATGAGATCGAAAAAGTGTACGGCTCAAACGAAGAGGCCGACGCGTTCAGGCATCACATTCTGCGCAGTCGCCAGGAACGCCATCAGGCGGAGATTCACGGCGCGATGGAGCAATTCGATCGACTCCTGCGAATGCGTGATTGGGCCCATGCCCATCAGGAGGCGGCTCGGATCAAACGGATCTTCCCGAATTCCGATTTGTTGCCGGAACTGGACAAGCGAATTCACCAGGCCCGGGACGAACACAAACAGGAATTGTTGGGGCAGTTCGAGATGGCCGCCCAGCGC
>JAPULD010000278.1 GCA_027295365.1 Planctomycetota bacterium | reverse complement strand
GCTCTGCCTGCCGATTCTGGCGCGGCAGGCTTGCCTGCCGCGAATCCTTGATAAGACAGATCCGCTTCGATCGTGAGTTCCAGTTCCTGCCCCAGATACTCCTCGATTCCCGACAACGCACACCCGGGACCGCTGATTTCGATCTGGACGGAAGATCGCTGATGTTCCGTGAGACCAAATCGCAAGGACTGTCGCAATTCCACCAGGAGTCGCTGCAGCACCGGCTGCATGAGCGGGATGATCTCTCTGGAGGAGAGCCCCCTGGTTTCATCCACCATGATCTGCTTGTTCGGGATGCCGCATTCGAGCAGGATCTGCCTTGCCTCATCGAAATCGAGTTCAATCTCGGTAGAACTGGCTTCCGTGCGAATCGGGCGAGTGAGGCTTCGGGCCATCGCATCGAGACCGATGTTGATCAGTCGTGAAAAGACCAGGCGCCCGTGGTCGGTGATGAGGAAGTAGGAATGCCGCTCACCGAGGTACAACCGGCCTTCGCATTTCTCTGATTTCCTTCGTCTCTGATCAAAGAGCAGTCGGAAGATCGATGCGGAGATGGGCGAGGCATATTCGAATCGCAATCCCGATTGCTCTACCAGAAGCGCCATCGCCTCCAGTGCATCTTCACGATCCGCCGCCCCGAGCACGTGGACCATGTTCAGATCGCGCCCCGTATCCTTGCCCACGAAATTCGCATCGCAGACGGACGAGAGCGACGAGAAGGGCAAGGAATCGATGCAGCGCAGTCGTGCAACCTCGCATGCATCGGAGATGGTCTTCACTTCGGTGCTTACAAGTTCCACCACCTGAGTGGAGTTTGAGTAATAGACGATCGTGGGCAATCCCTTGAGGCCCAGATTCTCGACAGTCTTGCTCAGTACTTTCTGAAGCTTCTCGACGCCTTCGACCCATGTGATCGGATCGGAATCCAGCTCGATCTTGATTCGAGCGGATTGCGTCTGACGATCGCCTTCGTAGAGAACCACGTCAAGGCGATTGGATTGCAGCTCAAGTATGACCTGACGTGATTTCACAACTCTCCTCGATCGATGCAGGGCTTCATCTCACAGAGTCGACCATTCCCGCCGGGGACTTTTGATGGAAGCGGGTTCTCGGGTCATTCTGTTTTCGCTTGAGACACATCGTGGTCAGGATCCTCCCAATGGCCCCTAGAATGGGGTTATGGGACCATGGGATCGACCTCGGTCCATTGAAGGATCTGCAGTCCGCTTGTATTTTCCTCCACCGTGAGCATCTGGAAAATGGTGCTCGCCCCGATGGTGGTGCTTATGAGCGACGGACGCACCGTGACCTCGGCGATCCCGCTGAGAAAATGCACCCGCACGACGTAGTCCAGCCCGGGATTGACGCCCCCGAAATGAAGCCACAGCGGCTCCGTGCCGCCGTATCCCCGCGCCGAACCCACATCACGTCGCCCGAGCAACGTCGTGCCCGAGCTATCAAACAGTTCCACCCGGACGCCGATCGCTCCCCGATTGGTCGCCCAGGCTCCCTTCCCCAGTACGCGAACCTTCAGGTAATTCGTATCGTCCGTTGAATTCTCCAGCAGGACGTTTGTCTCCCCCTGCTGCGTGATCGCCAAATCGAGATCACCGTCGTTGTCGAAATCCACAAAGGTCGCATCGTGCCCGTCGCCGTCGGCCTCCGCGTTTTCGCTGACCGAGACGAATGTGCCGTTGTTCTGATTCTGGTAGAGCACGTTGGAAGCCCCGGAGTGCGTCACGACGTACAGGTCGAGATCGCCATCGTTGTCGTAATCGCCCCACGTGGCGCTGTGCTGTCCCGAGGTGTCGTCCAACCCCGCCGAGGCGGCGACATTTGAAAACGTTCCGTCATTGTTGTTGCGCCAGAGCCATCCCTGCAATCCGGGGGCGTATCGAGGCACGAACAGGTCGAGATCGCCATCGTTGTCGTAATCGCCCCATGCCGAGCCGGTCCGGGCCGCGTCGCCCGTCGTCACGGAAATACCGCCCGCGTTTTCGGTATACGTCCCATCGGCGTCGGACAGAAACAATCTACCGGCCCCGAAGTGATAGAAGAAATCGGGGTAGCCGTCGTTGTTCACGTCGCCACTGCTGATGAATTCTCCGTCTCCAGCATCGGAGGCGTCGTTCATGCCCAGGGACGAATCGTCGGAACCGATCAGGCCGGACGACGATGTACGATCGTGAAGAGCCAACCAGTTGCCGAAGACACCGAACGTGCAGACGTCGGCCCATCCGTCACCGTTGACATCGCCGGTCGCCACGCCTTCGTTGGAGAATTCGACGGATTCGTCGAAGCCAAGATCACCGAGATCGGTGAAACCGCCGGCCCCGTTGTTGTCGTACAACCGGCTGTCACGATGCCAGAAATCGATGTCGCCGTCGTTGTCAAGATCGAGCAGTCCGCCCTGCCGACTGACGAGACCGGTCCCGAACACGCTCGAATTGAAACTTAAACCGGCTCCCACGTTGGTAAGTAGTTTGGCGCTGTTGCCGGTGATGATGGCGTCGAGATCCCCATCGTCGTCGAAATCCGCCCAATGCAATCCCGATCCCTGGGTCGCATCGCTCGTGGTGATGACGTTGAATCCGCGCGCCACGCTGACATCGGTGAACAGACCGGAGGACGTGGCATAGATCGAGATCTGCCGCGTATCACTTAAATTCGAGACTCCCCAGGGATTGGTGAATCCGTTTCCGATCGCATCGTGATCGATATGACGCGTCTGGCCAACCCCGTTGTTGTAGTAATACTTCAGGGCGATGTGATTCCCTGACAAGGCCAACCAGTAATCTCCCGCCATGAGCACGGTGTCGGGAATATCAATGGTAAGCCACGTCGAGCCAGGGCCTTTCGACCACGTGCCGGATTCCACGATCATCGCCCCCGGCTCCCCGGCGTCGTCTTCGTAAATCGCATATCGAATCAATTGCGATTGCGGCCCGCCATTGACGTACGCCGTTATTTGAGTCACGGTGGTGTCGGAGGCCAGGCTGACCTTCGTCGCCGCCTGAAACCCATCGAGCTTAGTTTGCGACGAGGTGAATTGTGTATCGAAACCAAGTACACCGGCGTCGGCGTTCGAGACACAAAGACACACCAAGAGGATCACCCAGGCGACACCTCGATCCTCGAGCAGTCCGAAGAATTGTGACGGTTGACGTTGCTTTTGCTCGTTCATGATATCGCTCTCCTCACTTCGTCAATGCGCATGGGTGGATTCGATCTTCCGCCGGGCCGCCCCGGCTCGTCCCCGGCTTCTCAGCGTCAGCGTGGAGAGGGAGAAATCAAGCTCGACCTGAACTGACGCCGGGCCGAACATCGGATCGTTGGCGTCGTTCCCGTCGTCGGAGATCGTTCCGATCGAACCGTCGTTGTCCTCGTCCAGCCCGAGGGTCACTTCCCGCAGGGCCATGTTGATCCCCCCCTCGGCGGCGTAGAACGCGCGAACCGTCTCCAGTCGCCTTGCCCCGAGATCCTGGTCCCGGGCTCCGACCTTGACGATGCCCACCACGAACAGACCCATGAGCAACAGCACGATCAGGACGGCCACGGCCACCGATCCGCGTCGAGTTCGAACGATTTCACCAGATCGACGAGGCATGATCACAGTCCCTCCATCGTCGAGCGGATGAACACCTTCGTGCCCAGCGTCGCGCTGACGCCGTGCCGCGTCAAGGTGATGGAGATTTTCAGTCGTCGAACGGGATCGCAGGACCCGGCGCTAAGACTGCCGGCCAGCGCCGTGTTGTCCTCGTCGTAGGACTGAATCGTGAAATTCGTCACCTGCGTCAGGAGCGCATGCTCGGCGCCGCCATCCACCGCGAGCCTCACTTCGCTTCCGTTCAGATTCAATTGATACGCATCGCCCTCGGCATCGCGCCATTCGAGCGACGTCGGCGTGACCGCGTCGATGTGGGGAGCCACCCCGGTTGCTCCGGAATCCAGTTCGATGCGACGCACCTCGCGCACGATCCGGTCCAACCCGATCGACAATTCATGGTGCAACTGTCCGGTGGCGCTCGCGGCGAGATAGCCGTCGGCGTTGTTCAGCAGGATCATGCTCGTCACGCCCCCCAGGATGCTGAGCACGACCATGACCGCGATCAGCTCGATAAGCGTGAAGGCTCGTCGTCGGGTGCCACGGACAGCGACCGAAGGGAGTCGTCCGTGCTGCCCGAAGTCGCTGGTGCGTTCGACACGAACGACTTCACTTCGTTGTGCTGTCCGTGGCACCCAGGCTTGAGAAGTCAAGCGGATCATGGCACGTACTCCGTCAACACGGTGGCCACGTCCAGCGTCTGATTGGTCCCGTTCGCATCCGTCCAGGACACTTCGACCGACACGTTCATGTGGCCATCGCCGGGAGTGGCGAGATCTGCCAACGTCTCGTTGAGCACCACGCGCCTGGAAAAACCGGCGTACCCGGTGAGGGTCGGTTCATACGAGTAATTGGCGCCGATCAAGTAGTCGTACCCCCGGGTCGTGCTGTGCCGATCGGCGATGACGTCCTCGAGCTTCGAGACCGCCAGCCAACGAGCTCGGGATGAAAGCACGGGATTGGCCCGTTGGATCTGTGCCTCGCGGATCGACCAGAGCATGGGAGGCAAGGCGATCGACAGCACCACGATCGCGATGATCGTTTCGATGAGGGTCACACCATGTCGCCTTCGTGGCTTCATGCCGATTGCCTTTCTCGCTCATGGCGCCACGTAGAGAACATGGCCCGTTTCCACTTCGACCGTGATTCGGTGATTCCCGCTCAAGACGACTTCACCCTGACTCGCAAGATCGATTTCCGACGCATTGATGGGTCTGCCCATCCAATCAAATCCGATTTCAGCCTGCCCATCGAAATTCGCGCTGATCAGATTGACCGACTTGAATTCACCACCATCGAGTCGTTCGACGAACGCTCGCCCGGTCCCGCTGTCGTTCATCGCGATCGCGTTGGATCGACCGGGCAGCAACGGATTCTCGGCGAGCACGGACCAGGTCTCGGCGTCGACGTCGAACACCACCCAGGTGCGAAGGCCCGTTGCCACCGCATGCTGCCGGGCGAAAGTGAGGCCATGCAGCAACACCTTCGTGGCGATCACGCGCCGATTCTGCTCCATGGAATCCATCGCGGGAAGCGCGGCAGCCGCGAGGATTCCCAGGATCACCATTACCGCGATCAGTTCGATCAGCGTAAAACCGCCGCGCTGTACAGCGCGGCGGGTGATGAATGTTCGAGTTCGAACCGTCATAGGGTGGGATTTACCAAAGGTTTTCGGCATTGCTGCCGGTGCTGGTGTTGGCCCAGAACTTGCCGTTGGCCTGGTCGTAGGCCCAGCCTTCGCCATTGGTGGTGACGACGGGTTGGGTGGGCGGATTGCCAGTGACCCAGGATCCGTCCGCATCGCGGACGTCGTTGTCGTCGTTGTAGGGGTTCTGAGGCAGCGGCTCCTGCATCACCGTTCCGAGCGTGGTGATTTCGACATAGGTGGGATAGCGAGCGGCTCCGTTCACGGCCTGATTGGCGTAGAAGTTGGCCACACCGGCGCGAACGCCACCCAAGGTGCCTTTCGTGGCTGATTCCTGAGCTTGCGCCGAGTAATCAAAGTATTTGGGAAGTGCGACGCCAGCGAGAATCGCCAGTACCACGATGACCGCGATCAGTTCGATCAAGGTAAAACCGGATCGACGATGGTTGAATTGAGTCATGACTCTTCAGTCCTCTCCATGCACACAGGGGGTTAATGATTGACGCAAACAGGTCATCAAGGACCCAATTTCGATCGATCGACGAGACTCAACCGACCAGAGCTCCCATGTTCCACATGGGTAGAAAAATCGCGAGTGCGACGATCAGGACAATGAACGCCAGACCTATGATCAATATCGGCTCGATCAAGGTCGAGATGTTTTTCGTGAGGTGGGCCACTTCTCGTTCATAGTGTCTCGCGATGATCTGGCACATCTTTGTCAGATCTGCGGCCTCCTCGCCTGCCGATAACATTCGGCGAGTGAATGGCGTGAAGTAGTCGCATTGCCTGAGCATGTCCGTCAATCGATGGCCGCTGGAGACGCGTTCGCTCAGGAAGGCGACTTCTCGCTGCAGCATTGGCCGCCCTGAGGCCCTTCCCGAAAGTTCCAAGGCATCGATAAGGCTGATTCCGCTGCGCAGAGCGATACCGAACACTTGCGCGAAACGGCTGATGGCCAGTCCGACCAGAATGTCTTTGAGATACGGGATGCGATGCAGCATCGTGTCGATCCGCTGGCGGGACCTGGGCTGTTTCCATGCATGACGCACCGAAACGATACTCAAGCCCCCCCCAACAAGCATCACGGGCCAGAACATCTTGATGCCATCACTCAGCCAGACCAGTATTTGCGTCGGCAAAGGGAGGGCCATCCCCCGGCCTGCGAACATCGTGGCAAAACGCGGCACGATGACGGTCATGAGGAATCCCATGGCCAGAACGAGCACGATGATCACGCACACCGGATAGATCAGCGCCCCGCGAGCATTCCGGCGCATTTCTTCCTCTCGCTCCAGCATGGTGGCCAGGCTGTTCATCACTTCGATGAGGTTGCCGCTGGTTTCCGCGGCATGAACCGTCTCGACATAGACATCGCCAAACACCGCCCGATGCGGCTCGAGCGCTTCGGTGATGGAGCAGCCACCCTCGACGGCACGGGCGACCTGGCGAAGAATCTGCTTCAGGCTTTCATTGGTCTCTTCATCAGCGATGCCATGAAGACCATCCACGAACGGGATGCCCGCTTCGAGCAACACTGCGATTTGATACGTCAACTGCGAGAGATCCCGTTGCGTCACGCCTCGAACGCGACTCCGGCGATTCGATTCGACGATGCGAATCGGCATAAGGCCATTCGCCTTGATCTGCCGATACGCCTCGCGCTCATCGCGGGCATTGAGCTTCCCCTTGGTCTTGACGCCATGCCGATCGAGCGCTCGATATTGAAACGTCGCCTGGCTCATGCGCACCTGGCTTCCGGCTTGGATGACGGGTCATTCAGCGCGACGATCGTGGCGACCTTGGTGACCTCGGCGAGCGTGGTCTGTCCCAGTTGGGCCTTTTCCAGCCCGTCTTGCCACAACTGCTTCATGCCCTGCTGCATCGCGATTTGGCGCAATTGCTCGACGTTGCCGGAGTTGTCGATAATGGCTCGAAGCTCCGCGGTCATGGTCATCAACTCGTAGACCCCGACGCGTCCCTTGTAGCCGGTCTGGCCGCACCGCATGCATCCAGTGCCCTTCACCAGTTCCATATTCATGTCCTGGATGCCGAATCGCACGAGCGTCAAGTCGTCAGGCGCGTCGGGAACGATGCATGATTCGCAGACACGACGCACGAGTCGCTGCGCGAGGACGCACAGCAACGCGGAGTTGATCACGAATGGCGGGATGCCAAAGTCAAGCAGTCGATCGACCGCCCCGGCCGCATCGTTCGTATGCAAGGTTGAGAGAACCATGTGACCCGTCAACGAAGCCTGGGTGGCGATCTTGGCGGTTTCCTGATCTCGAATCTCACCCACCAGCACGACATCCGGATCCTGGCGAAGAATTGATCGCAGCGCCGTGGCAAAGGTCAGGCCGATCTCCTCATGCGTCTGGATCTGCCGCACATAGGGCATTCGGATCTCGACGGGGTTCTCGATGGTCATGAGATTCCGCGAGGGATCGTTGAGTTTGCTCAGCGCCGTGTACAGCGTGGTGGTCTTGCCCGATCCGGTGGGACCGGTGACCAGGACCATGCCATATGGACGATGGAGGAGTTCCTCGAGCGCCGAGGCAATGTCGACGGGCAATCCCAGTTCGTTGAAATCGTGTATCACGTTCGTCCGGCGCAGGAGCCTCATGACGACGTTTTCCCCACACACCGTCGGAACCGTGGACAGCCGCACATCGACATCCTGCCCGGCGTGCGTGAATCGGAACTTGCCATCCTGGGGGCGTTTGGTCTGGGTGAGGTCGAGTCGGGCCATGACTTTCAGTCGCTGCACGATGGCGCTGTGCAACGTCAGCGGCGGCCCTTGTTTTTCCTGCAATATGCCGTCGATGCGATAGCGCACATGCAGGATGTGATCGTCGGGGTTGATGTGGACATCGCTGGCCCCGTCCTGGGCTGCCTCGACAAGCAGATGATTGACCGCCGCCACCGCCGGCTGATCGATCTCCGCCTCTTCGGACTCGATGTCCCGTCCCGAAACGGCGACATTGGCTTCCTCTTCATACTGTCCGAGGCTGTAGGCACGCGAGATCAAGGCCCGAAGTTTCTTGCGATCGCACAGGACAGCGTCCACCTCGCAGCGTGTAATCTGGCGGGCCTGATCGGTCGCCTCGAGATTGAGCGGATCGTCCATTGCCAGCGTGAGCACGCCTTCAATGACGAACAACGCGTAGGCGTCGAAACGCTCGGCGAACGACTGGGGCAACAATCGCGTATTGGCGTAGGAAGCTTCGAAATCGTCGAGCTCGACGAACGGCACTTCACCGACATCGGCCCTCAGCAGCGCGATGTCACGACTGGAGATCGCATTCGATTCCGTCAACGCATCGATGAAGTCGAGATCGCCATCGGCGGCAAAGGCGCGCACGTCAGCGAGCTTCGCTTCCGTCAGGAATCCGGCCTCGATCAAGGCCTGTTCAAGAAAGAGATTCTGATTATTCATCGCCACCCTCCTGATCGGAGGCAATGAAGCTTTCGCACAGCACATCAACCTTGGTGCGAAGGTCGTCCGTCGGATTCACGAATGCTAGGCCGATGGTGTAGGTCGGCTCATGATCCGCAAGAATGGTCCGGCGGACCTTCACCCGGAATTCAATGGCTGGCTCGATCTGGAGCAAGGCTTCGGGCGTGGCATCGGAAAACGATGCGTCAAAGATTCGTATCTTGCCTTCGCAGAGACGGGGGAGAAATTGACCGCATTCGATGCCGAGGCCGCCCCGACTCAGGTCGATGGCGATACCGGTGATCGTCTGTCGATTCGTCACGTTTGACGTGGTGGCGAAGCGAACCTGGGTGCGATGCTCCTCGGCAACCGTGAATTGCACCGGCAGGCTGATTCGTTCCCGTTCGTGTAGTCGGACAGTGAGCCCTGTACTTTGGGCCATAAATATCGCCTCTCAAGAAGTCCTCGCGCAACATCCCCCACCAAGCATGCTTTTTACATGACATCAATCGTCCCTATCTGAATGATGATCAAGGCGAACTCTCCGCCAAAAGGCCCAGACGGCGCATGAAAAACCGCCTGAATCCTGGTGAGGATTCAAGGCGGAGATTATCGGTCCATGCATTGTCACCCGGTCGCTAGAACTCCTTTTCGCGATGCTGCATCTGCGCCTTGAGTCGGGCGAGGATCGAGCTGTGCATCTGGCTGACGCGTGATTCGGAGAGGTCCAGCGTCATCCCGATCTCCTTCATCGTCATTTCCTCGTAGTAGTAGAGGACGACGATGAGACGCTCGGCCCGGGACAATCCCTTCGTGATGAGCAGCTTGAGATCCTTCTTCTGGATCTCGCCTAGCGGATTGACCTGACGCTTGTCGCTGATGACGTCGATCTCGCGCACATCCTTGCTGGAGTCGGTTTCGTACCACTTGCGATTCAGCGAGACGACGCCTACCGGCCTGGAGTCCTTGGACAGCTTGGAGAATTCCTGCTTATCGACATCGAGTCGTTCGCAGACTTCCGCCTCGGTCGGCTTGCGACCCAGTTCCATTTCCAGGGCCTTCCGGGCTCGATCCACCTTGGCCGTTCGCGAACGAACCAATCGCGGCACCCAGTCCATGGCCCGGAGTTCGTCGAAGATCGCGCCCCGAATGCGTTGGGCGCAATATGTTTCGAACTTGACGCCTCGTTCCAGATCGAACGCGTCGATCGCGTCCATGAGCCCGAACAGGCCGGCCGACATCAAGTCTTCGACGTCCACCTCCGAAGGCAGCCGCATGTGCATGCGCTCGGCGGTGTACTTGACGATGTCGAGGTAGCGCTCGATGAGAAAATTCCGAATCTCGTCGGTCTGCTCATCTCGGTACTTGACCCAGACGTCCTTGATCGGCAAATCCTTCAGGCCGACCGGTGCATCGGTGACCTTCGGCTTTCTGGTGGTCTTCGTCTTCTTCTTCTTTTTTGTGGCGGTGGTCCCGGACTGAGACTT
>JAPULD010000277.1 GCA_027295365.1 Planctomycetota bacterium | reverse complement strand
TGCACAACCGCGAACAGGGCATCAGCTACACCGAGTTCAGCTACATGCTGATGCAATCCTACGATTTTCTGCACTTGCGACGTGAGCACAATTGCACGGTTCAGGTGGCCGGGTCGGATCAATATGGAAACATCGTCAGCGGGATCGATCTCATCCGTCGGGAATTCGGGCACGAAGAGGGTCAGGCCTTTGGCGTTACGGCTCCCATGGTCACCAAGGCGGACGGCAAGAAGATCGGCAAGACCGAATCGGGGGCGATCTGGTTGACGGCCGATCGCACGAGTCCCTACGCCTTCTACCAATTCTGGATCAACGCCGACGATCGCGACGTTGCGTCGTTCCTGCGTTGGTACACGACGCTGCCCCGTGAAGAGATCGATGATCTGTTGGCCAGGCATGAGCAATCGCCGCATGAGCACATTACGCATCGGGCATTGGCTTCGCACATGACGACCCTGTTGCATGGGGCCAACGCTCTGCTCGATGTGGAAGCGGCCAGCAAGGCCCTCTTCAGCGGTGAAGTGAATGTCTTGAGCGCCGAGATGCTTGATGAGGTCTTTGCCGACGTCCCTCATTCGACCCATGACAAGACGCACCTGGAAGGTGAAGGCTGCTCGTTGGTGGAATTGCTTCCCGAAACGACCCTGGCGAATTCAAAGCGTGAAGCCCGGGAGTTTCTCGGCAATGGGGCGGTTTCGGTCAATGGGATGAAGGTCGAGGCCGATCATCGACTTTTGGCGGATCAGCTTCTGCATGGCCAGACGATCCTTCTGCGTCGAGGCAAGAAGACCTGGCATGCCACCCAATGGAAATCATGATGGGGTCGTGATCATTCGCCGGCTGGTTGCGAGGGACGGGCCGTCACCCGGAGGCTGATCATGGGCGGCACATCGGATCCATTGATAGTAACTTGCACCGGGTACCCGACATCTTCGACAATGGCCATGAAAAATGAGACCGGTTTCTCGGCCTGGCCTGTCCCATTGACGATATTTTGCTTGTCTCTGCTTTTGAGGTGGACGATCGCGATGACGGTCGCCTCGCCCGACTCGATCTGCCGGATCAATTCGGCGTCGGCGATCACCGTCACGTCCCGCAGGCGGTCCGTCTCAAGCTCGACCAGAAAATCGTTCTGGTCCTCCCAGGGGCCCTGCAACTGGACGTTGACCGGTGTATCGAGCGTCAACTCGCGAATCTGTGATCGTATGGTGAACGAAAGTTTGACCAAGGCGGGTTCGATCGAAACGTGTTCGATGTTGGAAAGCGCTACGGGCAACAGGCGAGGCGGGATGTCGAGTTGGTGAGGAACGTCCTCGGAGAGTTGCGAACTCACGTTCTGGTCGAGAAAGGCCTGGATCTGGATATTGGGGAATTGGCTTTGCAGTCGACTGGGCAAGGTCAACGTTACGGAGGATGGTTCCACGCGTGGTTGGGCCTCCACAGTCTGGACTCCCGGGAGGCTTGGCGTCACGGATAATTCCATCGTGATCAGTTGATCGATGAGGGGCGTCGCCTGGGGGCGGTCGATGGACAACAACGCAGCTCCGGTCGCTTTAAATTCCGGATCGTCGTGCAGGGCTTGGGCGATATCAACGATCTGCTCTCCGACTTCAGCCACAACGGTGTACGTGAGTCCCTCTTGAGCCAATGTTTCGAGTCGCTGGATCGCGAGACGCGACCCCTCCACGCTCATGTTGAAGGTATGGAGACTCGGTTCGATGATCCAGGCCTTCGAGTCGGGGGCGACGAACTCAATCGTGCAGTTGATCGTCTTCTGTTCACGAGTCTCACCCGCCGCCCAGAACCAGATAAGCAGGGCGGCGGTGGTGATGATCAGATAGGAGCCGATTTCGGATCGTAAGGAGGTAGCCATGGTCATGCGCGGGGCTCAGGCCGCCTCCTTGTCATCGGAGGATTTTGAAGGCGATGTTTTCGTCGGGCTCTCCTCGTTTTCGAGAGAAGCAGGGGTCTTCTCCTCGACGGGTTCGACTGGAATCGTGGGCGTCTCCAGACGCCGGGCAAGTTCCGCTTCGAACACATCCAGGGGGATGTCCAAATCAATCTTTCCATGCTCGGCGATGCTGACCGTTCCCGTTTCCTCACTGACGATCACAACAATGGCATCGGTCTCCATGGTGAGTCCGACGCCGGCGCGATGGCGAGATCCGAGATTGGGAGGCAGGACGCCTTCTTCAACCAGAGGAAATTGCACGCTGGCTGCGGCGATGCGATCGCCTCGAATGACGACGCCCAGATCATGCAATGGGCTGTTGGGCCAGAAGATGTTTTCCAACAATCGTTCGCTGACCAGCGCGTCGAGTTCCTGGCCTCCCTCGACCAGGCCACCCAGCTTCACCCCTCGCTCGATGGCGATGATGGCCCCGAACTGGCTCTTGCAGAGAAACCGGACAGACTTGCTGATCGCATGGACCACGTGTCCCACCTGACGACGCTCGCCCCGGAAGTACAGCGCGTGTCCAAGCCGAATCATGGCCTGACGCAGCTCAGGCTGGAACACGACGATCAGCAGGATCGCCAGAAAACCCAGGAATCGTTCGTAGATGAAATTGAGCTGGCGGAAGGAATCCAGCCCTTGCCCGACGACGCGGATGAGGATCGTACACAGGACCAGAATCACCAGCAGGCCCTTGACGACGCCGGCCCCACGCGTGCCTCTGAGAAACCGGAAGATCAGGTAGACGCAACCCCAAATGACCGCCAACTCGATCAGGACTTCAAGTGGATCATAACTGTTGATGTATTGAAAAATCCGAGACATCGAACGCCTGCCCTACGAAACTTGTGCCACCCTTTAGTATATCGGTGCAATGGAGTTTACAAACTGACTTCAGGTCTGACTTTCAATCAGATTTCCATTTCTTTCTTGCGTGAAGACTTCAAGGCGCATCAGGATGCGTCGGCACCGCACATCGCCTACCATCCAGGCATGACACGATTCGGAGCCAATTATCAGGTGGCCAGACCGACGGGTCGATGCGCCGCCACCGATGAGCCTTTGGTGCCGGGGAACGCCTGCATGGCCACTCTATGCGAAAACCCGGAGGATGAGAGTCTGATTCGAAGGGATTACTCCATCTCCGCCTGGGAGGATGGCGTCCGCCCCGAGGGGCTCTTCAGCTTCTGGAAGTCCGTCATCCCCGAGGCCACCGACAAGAAGGGAGCTTTGGTCGATGACGATGTGCTCCGCGACCTCTTCGAGCGGCTGGCGACCGATGATCGACCCCAACGCGTGGCCTTTCGATTCGTCTTGGGATTGATTCTCATGCGAAAGCGATGGTTCAAATTCGTTGGCCGAATCGAGGCTGGCGTGGATGGGGTCTCGCAGGAACGATGGCTGATGAAGCCCAAGGGAGCCGAGCCCGAGGATCCGCCTCTTGAGGTGATCAATCCGAGACTGTCCGATGAGGATGTCATGGAACTCACAGAGCAACTCAGTGAGATTCTGCAGAGCGAGCTGTGAATTTCGCCCAGATAGGCAACCTGATTTCAGGCCTGACCGTCCGAATGGTCGTGCTGCTGTTCGGTTTCGGAATTCTTGCTTCGAGCGGATGCGAATCACCCCCCCAGATCGAAACCCGGGGGGAAGGTCCGGGTGATGGCCAGCCTCTGGCCTATGACGAAATCGCGTCCTCCCACAACGCACGCGTCGAGCATCTCCAGAAGACCTACGCCTATGGCGTGCTTGAAATTCGTTGGGAGGACGAACGAGGCGTGCATTCCGAACCCCAGGTCGATGTGCGCATGTGGCTGGATCTTCCCAAGCACACGGCCCTTCGTATCGACAAGCTCGGGGATGTACTTTTCTGGGTCGGGTCCGATGAGAATGACCTGTGGATGTTCGACCTGCTTCGCAAGGAAGATCGCACGGCCATCATCCGTGCTCGTGACAACGAAGAATCACTGGAATCGATCTCGGCATTTGGTCTTCAGCCCGATTCACTGCTGGGCTTGATGGCATTGCGACCAATGCCTGAGATTCAAGGCGACGAGGTCAAGGTGTCCTGGGCTCCCGATCGGAACGCGTGGGTCGTCTCGGGGATCGGTGACGATGGACGTACCAGGATCTTCTTTGCTGAGGCAGACCTGAGGCCGATTCGCGTCGAGCTGCTCTCGGATGATGGCCAGGTCCTGCTTCACAGCACCCTCGATCGATACGCCTCAGTCTCCAGACCTGGCGTTTCACTCCTTGAATTCCCGAAGCAGGCCATGTGGATCGACATCGTGGATGAGGTCGGGAAGGGGTTCGCTAAGATTCACCTCAATGAAATGACCGCGAACGTGGAAGGTCTACCATTCGATCGAGTCTTCGACTTGCATCGCCTGATACGAAGTCTCAGACCGGCTCGTATTGATGGCCAACCATCGGCAAAACCCGCCCCTTCGGGGCAATGAGGCTATTCATCACGATGATCGAAATCATGCTTCAGAGGCTGTCCATCCCCGTCGCCTTTCTCCTGATCATCCTCACGGATGTGGCGTCCGGGCAATCTACCGACCTTCAGAATTTCAAGGTGGCGGCATCGGGGCATCATCTCTGGATTATCAAGCAGGAGAAATTGGGAAGCGATCAGCAACACCTGTATCACCATACCAGCGAGATGGGCGGTGCCTACCTCAGTCCATTCATGCCCTTGTTGGAAGCCCCGGATCGTTTCTTCTCGTGGGAATCACGAGTCTGGCAAATGTATTCCCTGCCCAGCAAGGATCGCCGCGATTATCGCCGCGATGTGTATTCCGTGGAGGCTATATGGCATGAACCCACGGGAGAATACAGGCCATCACCGCTTGATCATTTGAAGAATCAACCCTCGCTTCCCAGCGTGGGGCGTCTGATCGACGTGTGCGGCTCGGGAGAAGGGGCCTTGGCGTTGCTGATCCCGGAACAGCACGCGGATGTCTCCATTTCAGGTCGTCCGGGGTCACCACCCGATCAACCAATTCTGGAGAGCCCCCAACTCTTACGTCTTCGAGGGGGGAAGTGGAATCACATTGAACTTCCCGAAGGCATCCCGCTGAGTGAAGGGAGTAGCCTTTGTGCCGTTGGCCTCGATGGCCAGGGCATAAGCATCCTCACTCCGGGAGACAGTTTCAATCGGATGGCTACGGTGTCCAGGCGTACTGCTGAAGGAAACTGGAGCCGATTTGATCTCGACCTGGGGGGACAGAAAATCGTCGAGGTTCTCCCGGTTGGCAATCAAATCGCCCTGATTCAGGAACACGATCACAATGGGGATTGGATCGTCTCGTTTATACGCCAAAGTGGGCGATTGCATATTGCTACTTTGCCTGATCCCCATCGGCATCGTGCCATCGCGTCTTTTGACGGACGCCTTCGACACTTTAAATTGAAGAAGGATGGAACACTCAGCTGGCAGCACCTGGATCCATTCACCGGCACGATGAGCGAATGGGAGGACTTCCAAGTCCAATCGCTATCTCAAAGGGCAATCTGGCAAACCGTGGTCTTTTCAGGATTGGTGCTGTTGGCGCTTTTTCTGGCCTTGGCTCTCAAGCCTCAGGACAGCGAGCCGATTCGTTTACCTTCGGATTGCAGCCCACTCCCGATAGGATTAAGGGGAACGGGACTCCTCATTGACCTCGCCATCGGGGGATTTCTGGTCACCCTCATCTTTGATGTTCAATTCTCGGATCTGTTGCACCATCCGCTTCTGGGAGGAACTCTGGAGTCGATGTTCCCATACACGGCCATGGCGTTGCTTACGTTTGCCATTTCCTTATTGGGGGAATTACTGACCCGCACCACACTGGGGAAAGCGGTTCTGGGGGGTCGAGTTATTTCGTCCGATGGTCGCCAGCCCACGGTGAAGCAGATTCTGGTTCGGAATCTCTACAAGCTGGCTCTGTTGTTCATACCACCCATAGGGGTCTTGATGTTCCGGAACCCCAACCTGCAGGGGATACCGGAATTGAAGAGCAACACGATGATCGTCCAGGAAATCGAGAAGCCAGATGAAACTTGAATCTATTGTCCGATAATCTTGAGTTTTAAGAATTTCAAGGCTTCAAAGAATGCTGCAGGAGGGGACGAGACACGACCGATAAGCGATTCGGCGGTGAATGGAGTCACCGTATTTTTGGTCGCCAATGTCGCTCGGCTTTTTGCCGATCGGCGGGATGAGAGGATCTCACGTGGCGGACGATCAGTCGCCTGTTTCACAACCCGAAGCCGAGGTCGATCACGAGCAGGCTCAAGATGCCCAGCCCGTGATCAATCTGCCGACGTCATGGCGTGATCTATGGCAATTGCCCACTATCCTGCTCAGCATGATCCTGATCACGTCGGGGGTCATTGTGTCCATCAAGAATCGTCCCAAGAACGATTTCGATGGGGCCTTGGCGCAGATTGAGCATCTGATCGAGCAAAACAAATTCGAGGCCGCACTGACCCAGCTTCGGGAAGTGATCGAGCCAAATCTGGACGTGGCGAGCCAGGCTCATAAGGCGAAATATCGCGCCTTGGTGGGCGATTGGTTCTACTTCGCCCAGGCGGATCGCCGTCAGAACTCGCTGGCCAACAATCAACGAATCGATCAGCAATACGTCAAGGCGATGGATCTGGGGCTCTCGATGGACGCTCCCCGACTCGAACGCTGGGCCGAGACACTGATTCGACTTGGGCAACTTGATCGAGCCGGAATGCAATTGGCCCAGCTCGATGCCATCGACATCGCCGAGGGCGGAACCGTCACGACTCGTCAGCGTCGCAACCGTATCTTCAGGTTGCTCATCGAGCAATCGTTGTTTGCCCCCGAGGCCGAGTCGACGAAGATGTTGGCGTTGCTGACCGAATACCTCCAGGATGATCGTCTCTCCATGGACGATCGAGCCTGGGCGATCAGTCAGACTGCGGGCATTCGCCTGGAGATGGGCCAGACTCGGGAAGCGGTTGATCATCTCCTTGTGGATATGAGGCGTCTTGAGCAACGCAGCGAATCCGTCGATCAGGTGGATTTCGGAACGCTGTACACCATGCTTGGTCGTGGGTACTTCGACCTGGGCGAATACGATCGGGCGGACGTCCATCTTCGTCATGCCTTGTCGCGATTGGAAACGCATCAGCCGTCTCGAGGGGATGCCCTGGTCTATCTGGGGCGGATCGCATTCGCGAACTCTGATTACGAGACCGCCTTCGAGCACTTTGACATGATCGTGCGTGAGTTCATCTCCACCCACAGCTATCTCCCCGGTCTGATGGGCCGGGCGGAAGTGCGAAGCGTTCTGGGCGATCATGACGGCGCTCAGGAGGATTATCGACGCCTGAGGGATCAATTCAAGCTTGAGCCTCCCCGGCGTGACATCAACAATCAACGGGTCGCCGAAAGCTTGCGCGATCGGCATGATGCGGCTCTTGCTTCCATGCAATTGATGCTGGCTCTGGAATACGCCCTGATTGCCGATGAATTATTCGAAACGTACGAAGCTCCATCGAGCATTCTTCTCCGAATCGCCTCCACAAGTCGCGAGTTGGGCAATGGGCTGCTTGCCAATGCGAAAGCCATGGCCCACGAGGATCTTGAAGATCGAAGGCAGGCGAATCTTCACTTCAAGCGTTCGGGCGATTTTTCGATTCGGTACGCACGCATGGTGGCATTGCAACCCGGGGCGGACGATCGATGGGCCGATGCACTGTGGCGCGGCGCCGATGCCTTTGACCAAGGCGGGTGGTATGACCTGGCGATCGCCCATTTTCAGGAATACATCGGTTCTCGTTCGACGGACGATCCACGAAGGGCGGAAGTCCTTTTCCGTCTGGGTCAGACGTTCGAGGCGCAACTCGAATTCGAGAATGCGGCAAAGTCCTACGAGCAGGTGCTTGAAAATCATCCTCGGAGTCAGTTTGCCTCGGCCTGCTACGTTCCCCTGGCACGCAGCTATCGAAGATTGGGGCGCACCTCGGAATCGGAATTGCATCTGAAGCAGGTCATCGCGGGTGAACGATTCCTTGAACCCGATGCCGTTGATTTTCGGGACGCCCTCATCGAGTTGGGGTATTTGTATCACGAGAGCGAGCAATACGCCCGGGCGATCGAAACGCTCAACGAGGCCTTGGCCCGGTACCCTGACGATTCCAATCGCAATTCGACGATGTTCAGGTTGGCCGACAGTTATCGTGGCAGCGCCATGATTCTTGATCGGCGTCTCGATTCGGATGAGCGAATCGCTCCATCCGAGCGAGAGCGGCTCGATCAGGTTCGACAGGAGCAATTCCGTCAGGCGATCCAGGGCTATGCGGGGGTCTGCGAAAACATCAGCCGGAAAGAGACTCGATTCCAGAATCTTGTCGAGCAGGATCTCGTGCGTCAGGGGTATCTGTATCAGGCGGATGGCCTCTTTCACTTGGGCGATTATGAAGCCGCGATCGAGATGTACGACTTCGCATCCCGCAAGTACAGCCTGCACCATTCCTCGATGTACGCCCTGGTGCAGATCGTCAACTGCCATAGCGTACTGGGACAGATCAAGCAGGCCCGGACGGCTCATCGGCGGGCCCTGGTCAGATTGGAACAACTCCCGCCCGAGACATTTGAAGCCTCGGATTCACTCATGGGGCGCGAAGCCTGGGAGCGATGGTTGGAGAACAGCCCCGTGGCTCCGGGCCTGACGGCCAGTGCCTTGCCATAAACAACGATGGAATGCCTCGAGAGAACGGATTTTAGGAACGACGCGACATGATGCCTACTGAAGAAACAACGCAATCCGCCAACTGGCCCGATGAACTGATCGACCTGCTTGAGCGTCAGGAAAGCGTCTTGAGCAAGCTGCATGAATTGGCGAAGTATCAGGGCTCATTGATCGAGAAGGGGCGCACCGAACCCTTGCTCGGGCTGCTCACCCAGCGACAGACGCTGATTGACGAATATACGGCAATGCATGGCGAGACGACCTCGAAGACCGAAGACCTCGAACGCCGGCTGCAAGGCATTGAGTCGAGCAAGAAAGAACGCATTCAAACGCTGATCGACGAGATCAGGCATTGCCTCAGCGAGATCATGAAACACGACCAGGAAGATCAAGAGTCGCTGGGCAAGGCCCGAGACAAGATCCGCGATGAACTCGCCCTACAGGGGGCGGCGACGCAGGCACGAAACGCATACACCAAGGGTGGCGCACCGGCGAGCCGATTCGCAGACCGTCAAGGATGACCATGAGTACGTTGGCCCCTCAACAATTCGAACTTCAGGCCCCCAGCGATGCACCGGCTCAACCCACCGGCATCGGGCCCGACGACCTGCATGAGCTGATGCAGACGTTCACCGAGACGTCGCGTCAGCTTCAGGAGACGCATGTCACGCTGCAGAAGGAATTGGCTCGATTGCAGCTCGAGCTTGCCGACGCCAATGCACAACTCCAGCGATCCAAGTCGCTGGCGGCTCTGGGCGGGATGGCGGCGGGAATCGCCCATGAAATTCGCAATCCCCTGGGATCAATCCAGCTCTATGTCCAGATGCTTCAGGAAGATCTTGAAGAGCTACCCGATCAGGCCCAGTTGTGCGGCAAGATCGGACGCGCCGTCAGCAGCCTCGATGCAATCGTCGGCGATGTACTCGTCTTTGCCCGGGAGCTTCGGGTCAGTCCGAGCCTCATGATCGTCGGGGAGTTTTTCGAGCGATCGCTGGAAGGATGCACGGCGTTGATCGAGAAGGGGGCCATCGAGGTGAAGCTCGAAGGCGACATCACCCTGCCATTGCATGCCGACGAGATTCTGTTGGGGCAGGCGTTTGGCAACATCATCCGCAACGCGGCGGAAGCAATGATGGAATGGAAAAGGCACGAAGACAACGACCGCACTCTGACCTTGAGTG
>JAPULD010000276.1 GCA_027295365.1 Planctomycetota bacterium | reverse complement strand
CCGATCAGTTTTTCCCTCTTTCGCCTCGATCTGATCATCCGATACCGGACGAAAGATCACCCTTTTAGCCCGACTAGCAGCCGAACATGTTCGAACAGCTCATCGCAATCACCCGAAATACGTTTTTTGAGAGTATCCGTCAGCCGATCATGCTGGTCGTGATCGTCATCAGCACGCTGCTCATCATCCTGAGCAACCCGCTATCTGCATTCACGATGCATGATGACCAGAAAATGCTCATCGACATCGGCATGGCCACGGTCTTTTTCAGTGGTGCCCTCCTGGCGGCATTCATTGCAACCAATGTCCTGGGACAGGAAATCGAAAACCGCACCGTCCTGACGGTGGTCTCAAAGCCCGTTGGACGCCCATTGTTCGTCATTGGTAAATTCTTTGGCGTGGCCGGGGCGATGGCATTGGCCACCCTTTTTCTGAGCCTGGTGTTCATGTTGGCGGAGCTGCACAGCGTGATCCAGACGGTTCGGGACCCACTTCACCTTCCGGTTCTGACCTTTGGAATCAGTGCCGGGCTGATCGGAACCGCCGCCGCAATCTGGTGTAATTTCTTCTATAACAAAGTGTTCGCCAGTTCAATCCTCTGTTTCACGACGCCATTACTCGCCTTGGCATACTTTTTCAGCCTGTTGTTTGATCATGATTTTGTACCCAAGTCCATCGGCGATTCATTCAACAGCCAAGTCTGGTTGGGCCTGATCAGCGTTTTAGTCGCGATTATGGTGCTCTCGGCGATCGCCATCACCGCCTCAACGCGGCTCGGACAAGTCATGACCCTGATGATCACGATTGGCATCTTCATGAGCGGTCTGCTCTCGGATTGGTATATCGGTCGTCAGATGGGCGATATGCGAACGGTGTGGATGGAAAGGGCTGACGAGCTTGGACACGTGACCAGCGTCGAGATTGAACGGCAGGTGGTTATGGTGGGAGGCGAGGTCCAATCGCTTCCGTTGGTGATCAAGGAATCAGCGGTACCGCTGATGGACATGGCCGAGGGGGCGGAGGTTTTCACCTATGGACTCTGGAAGGTCTGCTATACGGTGGTCCCGAATTTCCAGGTCCTGTGGCTCTCGGATGCCATCACTCAGGAGCATGTCATCCCGGCGGGATACATGATGAAGACTTCGGTCTATGGGCTCATCTACATCGTGTTTGCCTTGAGCGTTGGCGTGATTCTTTTTCAACGCCGCGAAGTAGGCTGACGCCGAGCCTGAATCATCGCGATTTTCAATTGCCTGGTTTGAATGAAACGAGCTTCCGGCTCTGTCAACGCGCCTTTGATCTGGCCTATCATGCCCACCCAAGGAGCGGCATCGGTTGGAGCCAGGCAAGCACATCACAATCCGCGGCGCGAACGAGCACAATCTCAAATCGCTCGATGTGGACATTCCACGCGATCAACTTGTGGTCATCACGGGGGTCTCGGGCTCGGGAAAAAGTTCCCTGGCGTTCGATACGATCTTCGCCGAGGGTCAGCGCAAATACATGGAATCGCTCAGCGCCTATGCGCGACAATTCCTCGATCAGCTTCAAAAGCCTGATCTCGAGTCGATCGAGGGGCTACCGCCCACCATTGCCATCCAACAACGATCCGCGAGCCACAATCCTCGCTCGACGGTGGCGACGACCACCGAGATCTACGACTATCTTCGCATCCTCATGGCCCGCTGCGGCACGCCCACCTGCTGGCACGTGATCGACGAATCGGCCAAACGGCCACGACTTTGCGGTCAACCCATCGTCGCTTCCAACCCCTCCCAGATTGTCGACGCCTTGATGGGCTTTCCCGAGGGCACCAAGATGATGATCGGCGCCCCGCTCATCCGCGGAAAGAAAGGCTATCACCGCGAGGTGATCGAAGGCCTCCAAAGGCACGGCTTCGTTCGCGCCCGGGTGAACGGCGAGATCGTCGATATCCGCGAGGCCCTCAAGGAGGGCGGCGACAACCCGCTCCAGCTCGGACGCTACGAACGGAACACCATCGAGGCGATCATTGACCGGATCAGCGTTAAGGATTCGATCCGCCAGCGTCTGGCCGATTCCGTGGAAGTGGCGCTCAAGCTCAGCGAGGGTCTACTCGTGGCCTTGGTCGAAGACGACGAGACCTGGGTCGAACATCGATTCAGCGAGAAGTTCGCATGCCCGGATCATTCCGAGTGCAGCATCGACGAACTCGAGCCCCGGCTTTTCTCGTTCAATTCCCCCTACGGCGCGTGCCCCCGGTGCGACGGACTTGGCGTGGTCAGCGAATACGACGAGGCCCTGGTCGTCCCCGACATGAGCGTGACCCTCGGCAACGGCGCCATCGAGCCTTGGCGGAAGAACGGCAAGCGGATGAACATGTACTACGGTCGAATGATGCGGTCCTTCCGGGACCGGCTCGACCTCGACAAGGCGACGCCCTACGAAAAGCTCTCGAAGACGCAGCGGCGCATCCTCATGGAAGGCACCCTCGAGACTGACGAATCAAAATACGGTTTCAGTTTCGAAGGGGTGATCCCGAACCTGCATCGACGGTACGAAAATTCTGACAGCGATTTCGTGCGCGAACGCCTGCGCCAATACATGATCGACGCATCCTGTCCTGAGTGCGGGGGAAAAAGGCTTCGCACCGAGGCCTTGCACGTGTTGCTCAAGAGCGGCAAGCTCCGCGTCAACCTCGCCGACATCACCGACATGACGATCGAACAGGCGATCGGGTTCTTCGAGACGATCGATCTGACTCCAGAGAAACAGAAGATCGCCGAGCCGGTCCTGCGTGAGGTCCGCAATCGTCTGGGATTTCTCGCCTCGGTGGGACTGAACTATCTCTCGCTCAATCGGGGCAGCAACACCCTCTCGGGAGGCGAGGCCCAACGCATCCGACTCGCCACCCAGGTCGGCTCGGGTCTGGTCGGCGTGTGCTACGTCCTGGATGAACCCACCATCGGTTTGCACCAGCGAGACAATGACCGGCTCATCGCCACCTTGCGACACTTAACTGACATCGGCAACACGGTCCTCGTGGTCGAGCACGATGAAGGCATGATTCGAGCCGCCGACTCAATCATCGACATCGGACCGGGCCCGGGCCAGCATGGCGGTACGCTGGTGGCTCAGGGCTCGATCGAAGAAATCCTCGACAGCCGAACCTCGATCACGGGTGACTTTCTTTCCGGGCGCAGGCAGATCGGCATGCCCGAGAAACGCCGGCCCATCGGCATCAATCATGCATTGGTCGTCAAGGGGGCAACACAGAACAACCTCAAATCGATCGACGTCGCCTTTCCATTGGAAGGTCTGGTCTGCGTGACGGGCGTCTCGGGCTCGGGCAAATCCACCCTGGTCAATGACATTCTTCTCAAGGCGGTGCACCGACATCTTGGGCACGCCCGCATCGTCCCCGGCGCACACACCCGGATCAACGGGCTGGGCAAGGTTGATCGGGTGGTGCAGGTCGATCAATCCCCGATCGGGCGCACGCCCCGCTCCAATCCCGCGACCTACACCGGAATCTTTGATCTGATCCGTAAGCTGTTCACCCAGACCAAGGAAGCGAAGATTCGCGCGTACCTGCCCGGTCGGTTCAGTTTCAATGTCAAAGGAGGACGTTGCGAGGATTGCCAGGGCCAAGGGGTCAAGAAGATCGAAATGCATTTTCTGCCCGATGTCTTCGTGACCTGCGAAGTCTGCCAGGGGCGTCGCTACAACCGGGAAACGCTCGAAGTCACGTATCGCCACAAGTCGATCGCGGATGTGCTGGGCATGACGGTCGAGACGGCCCTGGAGTTCTTCGAGGCGCATCCCCGCGTCAACCGAATGCTGCATTGCCTGCACGATGTCGGTCTCGACTACCTGGAATTGGGCCAGCCCTCGACCACGCTCTCCGGTGGCGAGGCTCAGCGCATCAAACTCGCGCGTGAACTGGGGACCGCCTCGACGGGACAGACCCTGTACGTCCTCGACGAACCGACGACGGGCCTGCATTTCGCGGATGTCGAAAAGCTGATCGGCGTGCTCAATCGACTCGCCGATCAAGGCAATTCGTTGGTGGTCATCGAACACAATCTCGATGTGATCAAGGGGGCCGACTGGATCATAGATCTGGGCCCCGAAGGCGGCGACAAGGGAGGCAAGGTCGTTGCGACGGGAACTCCACAGCAGATCATTCGCTGCAAGGCCAGCCACACGGGACAATACCTCAAATCCCTCTTGAAGCACGCTCGATCCTCGACTCGCAAGGTGGCCAAGGTTTAATCCTGGTTCTTCTGAGATTTGGTGCCATTCATCCGGCTGATCGGGGTGGCGTTGCGTGTCAATTCATGGCAAACTATAGATGAGTGAGGTCCTTGCCATGTGCTTGCGCACCTTGGGCTCCACGCTTCATCCCGTTTGCGTTGCATCACCAACAGGGATTCGAAGATGACACAGGGAGCCAAAAGACGGCTTTTCGAGAACCGCATGACTGCGGCCACCGAGCTTGCGGAAAACCTCGAATTCGTCAAACCCGAGAATCCGCTCATACTCGGGCTGGTCAATGGCGGTGTCATCATCGCTGAAATCGTAGCACGACACCTCAATGCGCCGCTCGATGTCATGTTGATCGAGAAATTGCCCGCTCCGAATCCACCTCACCATATCGTAGGGGTGGTTGATGAGCACGGCCGCATCTCCATGATTGAGTCCACCGCACGTTGGCATCATCTCACCAGCCAGCAGATGGTCGAACCGGCCCGAAAAGTATTTGAAGCACTTCAGAAAAAAAGGATCAGGATCCGGGAGATCCTTCCGGAAATCGAAGTGCGAGGTAGAACCGTGGTTCTGGTGGATGAAGGCATCGACACCGGCGCGAGGATGCTGGGGGCCATCGCCTCGGTGCGCGACCGAGGGGCACGAAAGGTTGTCGTGGCGGCTCCCGCCGGCGCAAGTCGCGCCACGTGGCATTTGCGCGACACCTCCGATGCGGTGGTGATCCCCCACCGCCCCAACAAATACAAGGGCATCGCCCACTTCTATCAATCGTTCCCGCCAATTTCAGATGAATCGGTGCTCTCGTTGATCGAACGTCATATTGCCGAGCGACCAGAACATAAACCCGCTGGCGTCAAGACCATTCATTTTGGCGTGACGAACTCCGCGGGATTCGACCTTTCATGCGATTTGGATCTCCCCGGCGGACTGACCGGGAACGATCCACCGGTCCCGGCCGTGATCTTTGCCCACGGTTTCGACAGCAATGCCATTAGCCCAAGGACCGTTCCGATCAGTCGCCGTTTGGCCAAACGTGGCATCGCCGGCGTCCGGATGGACTTCACGGGGCATGGCCGTTCGGGAGGTGATCTCGATCAAGCCACCGACGCTCAGATGCTCGACGATCTCATTTGCGTCATGAAACGAATCGCCACGCTTAAGGAGATTGACCATCATCGTCTCGGCTTGGTGGGGTCAGGATCAGGCGCGCTGATCGCGTTGCAATTCGCCTCCCACGAGCCATTGCTCGGGTCGCTCGTACTCCGTGGACCTCTCATCGGTGATGAACGGGATCTTGCCAGGCTCGTCCGGACGCCAACGCTGATGATTCACGCTGAAGGAGATACGGCACTCGAAGAGGGCGTGGACATTCTGGATACTCACCTCACCGCCTCGCACGTCTGCATGAGGATTCCAAACTCCAACCGGTTGTTCAACGATCCGATCAGCCTGGAACTGATGATCAACGCCACGGTTGAATGGATGGTCGATCACCTTCGAAATCCGACGATGTTCCGGGCCGAATTGCCCCCGCCGGTCGAACCGGAACCAGAGGTGGAACCGGCATCGGAGTCGGTCGCGGATGAGACCGTGAAATCAGATCCAGACGACCTCGATTTTGATTTTGACGATTGAACTCGACTGGTCGTACTCGATTTAATCCCCAAACCCACTGAACCCGGCCATGGCGGGGTCAGGACGATCTTCATCGTCGTGTTGATCGCGCAGCGCCAAAGCGAAGGCCGATTGCTTTTCTTCGGTCGTTTGATCGACGTCCAAGTTCCGGCCCCCCACTTCAACCAGTTGATGCTCAACGCTCTGAATGATGGGATAGCCACCACGGGTGACTGCATAGCCACCAACCAGGAGCAAAAGGCTCATGGCCAGCGTCATTTCCCGACGGGAGGGTATTGGCAGCGGATCTAAAGTCCTCGTCATGGCCACACTCCGGTCTCCCCCTAGAGTGCTATCGGCCCCCCACGAGTCGATAATCCACAATGGGAACCACTCTTCATCCGGTCTCTGACAAATTCTTCCCACTGAAACAGGTTGTCCACCGGCTCGATCAGCCTGTGAATCATGATTGAATTGCGATAACTATCGATTCTAGAATTGTTTGTGAACCGGACGCTTCTCGGGACCACGCACCCCCATCACGGCTCGAATCAAAGTCAGATCTGAAGGTGTCGTGACCTTCAGATTGCCCACATCACCCTCTACGACGTAGACACTTTCCCCCAATCGTTCGACGAGCATGGCGTCATCCGTACCCGAGAGATCCTCTTGTGCATAAGCCCGGCGGAACAAGTCCGCGTCGAATATCTGAGGGGTCTGAATTTCCATCAGGTCTTCTCGGGAGACAGTCTCCAACACTTTCAAGGTTTCAATCTCCACGCGACCGACTTCCCCGAGAATGGCATCGGCCACACCATCTTCCTCGATGGCGCGGACTGTTTCGGATTCCGAACTCACTCGTTTGACGGTTGAATTGATCCGTACGCCCGGCACCACGGCTGCCTTGGACCGAGCCGCCTCGAACAGGCGATCAAGCAAGGCCATGCTGACCCCGGGACGGGCCGCGTCATGCACCGCAATATGAGTGGCGTCGGGACTCACGTGGTGCAGCGCATTCTGTACCGTTTCCCAACGATCGACCCGCCCGCCTTCCACCACGGTGGCGCCGAGGAACCCGAGCGTGGCCGCGAATCGCTCCCGGAATTGCTCCAGATCTTCGGGCGGAGCGCCGACCAGGATCTGGTTGACTTCTTCACGCTTGGACAGAAGTTCAATCGTGCGGATCAACAGGGGCCGGCCCCCGAGGTCCTGGATGAGCTTGTCCGATTCACCGAAACGAGTGCTCTGACCCGCGGCGGGCACAATCACGCTGACATTCATGGATCGCCTCCTTGCAGACCTTGGTCATCGTACCGCGATTCGGCACAGAGAAAAGTCGAGCTTGGACGCTGCCTTTTGGACAGGCCGATCGAGAGGCAGGGACTGAAATATCCTGGCCATACGCATTCCAATTGCATCGTGTCATGCCCGGCTGGTCATCACCACCATCGTGTGCGTGAACCAGTCCCGGACTTTCATCTTCAAGAGGAATGCCGCATTTATGCCGATCGATATCCGCTCGTTACCCGTCACCTGGCTTCACCTCGTCCACGCGTCCGATGATCGTCATGGCCATGTCGAATTGAGCCGATTGGAATCGCACCGTTCCGTACAGGAACCCCCGATGGTGCCCGGTTGGCGTGATCCGTACGCGATACCAATATGTATCATCCTTTTCGTAGACATCCACCAGCTCCGAAAAGAATTGAGGCGATTCCGAGACGACTTTCAGAATCGGGGACATGACCTGGGCATTGGGTGCCCAACGCAATGGCACGTCGAATTCCCTCGATGCACCCGGCTCCATCACGCCCAACAGGGCCCGACGATACGCAAGCGTCCAGGCCTGCCCCGGTGAAGGTCGTTCGTGAGCCGTGCATTCATGTCGAAGCCTGACATCGAGAATCGGGCATCCCGGATGATCCGTCTCGATGACGAGATAGGAAGGCATGGGACGTCCCTCTTCGTCGATGCACAACTGTGTGTCGAAGCGATTGAAATCGAAGATGAGCGTGTACGTGCTCCGGGACTCGTCCGACTCGGGATCGAAATCGACGAACTGCGGTGCTTCGTCATGAACCCTCAAGATTTGAAATGATCGGCCGTCAATCGCTTCGATTACAAATTGAGGCTTGTCCGTGTATCGCTCAGTGTTCGGGATTCTTCTGGTGATGATGCTTGGCACCGAGCGCACCACGTAGGCCACTTCGGCGCGAATCGGAATCTCCACCGGATCGTCATACCCTTCGAAGATCAGGAAGATGTCCGCGGTGCGAATTCCGAACTGGGTTCCGGGGTCGAACTGAGCGGGAATCTCGATGGACTCGTTCGGACCGATCACCGTCTCAGCCAGATCCACGATCGTGCATTGACAGCTGGTCTTGCTCGTGAGAATCTTCAGCGGCACATCACCGACGTTTCGGAGCAGAACGTGCCCGGAGCCGATGGTGCCCGGGGAGACGATGCCCAGATCGATCGTACTCGGCTCGAGAACGACCGGGACCTTTCTATCCGAGGTGGAAGGCGTTGGAGCCTGACTCACCCGATCGGGAACCGAGGCAATTGCTCCGGCCTCGTTTGGCTCGGTCTCCTTGACCTGGCCTTCCTGCTTCACGCATCCCGTGAGGCTGGGCATGACCAGAGCACCCAACACTCCCGCGAATCCGATGGCGATCAGGCTGGTCAAGGTGTGGGAGTTCATCTGGACTGATCCTTGGGAAAGAGCTGGTGACCCGCCGATATCGCGGCACAACAATATAGACGGCCATGAAGCGAAATTCAGTCTCCAATGGCAAGAACCGCACTCATCGACGCCATGGCCGAGTTGGATCAACGAGTCCAGGGATGGAATATTGCCCGCATCGCAAGGTCAGCCTGAGCAACAATTGACCGAGCCCGGGCCGCGTGCAATGATTGCCCGATCAGCCGGAGTGGCGGAATTGGCAGACGCGCTGGATTCAAAATCCAGTGCCCGCAAGGGCGTGTGGGTTCGAGTCCCACCTTCGGTATTCAG
>JAPULD010000275.1 GCA_027295365.1 Planctomycetota bacterium | reverse complement strand
CCCGCCCGGGGCGACAAGACGTTCGACTTCGCCCGGGGCGGCATCTTTCCCCACGTCATGACCCATTCCATGCACCATCGCGCCCAATGCCTGAACATGTTGCGGCAAATTCAAGGGGCACCTATGACGGGAGTTCCGGAGGCGGGTATTCCGGGGGCGGGGGGCGACGTGAAACTCCCACCATCCAGCGTGCTCGAGTGGATGCTGATGGGAAATGGATAAAGGCTTAGTCTGACTTTGCAAAATGCTCAAACCGTTCGAGGCGTTGCTCGATCTGCACGAGCTTGGCGATGATGAGGATTCGGGTTTTCGTAATCGATCCTCACGTATCACCCATCCACCCCCAAACACTTCAGGATGTACATTTTCTGTGCAATCTCGATCCATGCCTTATGATTCTCGTGTGTGAGTTTATAACTCCCACTTGAGAGTTGGAGGCCTTCGAATGAGCAGGCCCGTGACGACGTACGACAACAGGGGACTGACCTGGGAGTGTCGGCTGGCGCTCTGGCTGCCGGGGCCGGCGATCGTCGGGGCGTTGATCATCGCCTCGACCCTCATCGGCGCACAACTGATCATCCATTGGTTTCTCGACCTTTACGTGCACCGGCTCGCGGTCCTCCTGATGTTGATGATCGCCTACATCATGATGTGTCCCGTTTTCTTCGCCCACCGCATGGCGCTCGAACGGAAGCAATTCGGGTTCGACGTGCCGGTCTCGGGCAGGAAGGAGATGGAGGCCTGGGTCCTCAGTTGCCCCCTCGACAAGATTCGCAGCAGTCGCGTTGCCGGCGCGGTGGGTGTTTTGGCGTTCCTCGGCATGGACCTCGGGATTGCCTACTTCGAGGGAGCCCAGTTTCCGGGCTTCTTGATGCGATTCCACGTCGCCACAATCACCATCTTCGCGTACGTGATGATCGGCTGGCTGATGGGGCGCGCCATCTACTTCTCGTTTTCGCGTCACAACGATATGCCGCTTCCCCTTGTTTCCGACGTCGATCTTCTGCATCTCGACACCATCTATGCCATCGGTCGCAGCGGTCTGCGCGTGGCTCTCCTCTGGCTTATCGGCATGTCGATCGGCAGCCTGTTCTTCCTGAAATCAGGTCTCGGCCTGTGGGGCGTCTTTCCCGCGTTCGGGTTGGGTCTGGTGCTGGGGCTGGTAATGCTCCTGAAACCCGCGCGGAAGGTGCGGAACCTGATCCACGAGGCCAAAGGCGAGGAGCTGGCGAAGCTGGAACCTCAATTGAAGCAGGCCCGCGATGCCGCACTTAAGAAAGACTCCACCCACGGCAAGCTGACCGACCTTTTGGCCTACCAGGCCAAGATCAAGTCGACGCCAGAATGGCCATTTGATTCATCCACACTGGTGCGCTTCGGGCTCTACCTGCTGATCCCCGTCATCTCGATGATCGCCGGGGCGTTCGTGGAGCGCGTCATTGATGGGATGCTGGATTGAGGCGGAAGAAGTGGCCTTACAGAAAATCGTACTTGTCCCCTTCTCTGAAGCCGACGATGTCATACCGCACTGACCGAAGCAGCCCAACGGAGTCTTCCGGCCGCCGCATTGATGCAGGCTCAGCCTATCGCACACGTTTCGAGCCGTGGCAAACCTCTTGAGCATGGAATGTCGCGATCGGGGCGATAAACTGATTCTCGACGGGCTTGGCGATGAAACCGAGTCAAATGCAATTGGGAATTGTCGATTCGCTCGAGTGTGGCCTATCCATGCACTTGAAACATTCAGCATTCCCAGAGTCACCACCGCGCTCATCGAAATTTCGTTCAATCAATCGTTGTGTAAAACAGTTATGCGAAAAACTGTCCAGAATAGGAATGTACTACTTCAAACCGAATATTTCGGCGAGAAGAACGGCATACCTCTATTGCTGATTGCCGGTGCGATGGCACCCGCGTCCTCTTGGCCTGACTTTTTTTGCCTCTCACTCTCGAAGCAAGGCTTCTTGGTCATCCGTTTTGACCATCGCGACTTTGGGGAGTCAACGCATTTTGAACCTTGTCGCCCCGACAGCGGATTGCAGTGCCCTTACACGATGAACGATCTCGTTGAAGATTGCGTCTGTATCCTTGATGACTATGCAATCGAGAAGTGTCATGTCGCGGGACACTCTATGGGTGGCAGCATTGCCCAATTGTTGGCGGTGTTCGAGCCCGAGAGGATCCTCTCCGCGATCGCGATTTCTGCCCCATTGCTCGCGATCGGCTGCCCAGGTCTCAAGGAACCATCTCCAGAGATCCAAAAGAGAACGTGGGACATCTTCCTGCAGAATCCCATGCATGCAGATGCCGTACGTGGAATTCCGGAATTCATGAAGATATGGAGATACCTGAACGGGTCGCTTCCGCTGGATGAAAAAATGGCGCATGCGTACACCTTAAAGATCTATGAGACCCAACTCATCGAGCCGGCGTGGAATCACATCGCCGTTCAGGATGGAATACCCGACCTTTATCCTGAATTGATCAAGTCGCGAATCCCTCTACTTTTCATCCAGGGCGAAGAAGACTGTTTGGTACAGAACGCAGAAAACATCGACACATTGGCACGCTACCTCGGCCAGGTCAGCTGCCAGATTCTCAACAAGGCGGGTCACGTATTCTTCAATAAAGGTGTTTGGCTTGAAATCGAAGATCACGTCAAGGCTCACATAAACGCAAACACGCTCCGAACGCATGCACCGGACGATCAATCCACTTCGCTTCCGAGTCGCCGGGGAATCAGGGAGGGCAACCTGGGACCATCACCGGTTTGAATGAGGGAAAGTCCTTGAGTGAGGAACACGGAGGGGGACAAGAAACCATGGAAGCGGAAAAAGGGGGTCTTCAAGGTCGTGCCTGCCCATGCTTCTCCGATCGATGCGGGCCGGTTGTACCGGCCTGATATGCAAGCCAATATCCTGCACAGCCGGACCTACTCGCGGAGTGAGGATGGGATCCGGTACGAGGGAATGGGCCTTCGGTAGCGGTTTCGGTAGATGGTTACTGTACCTAGTTACTCTAGTTACTGAATCGAGCGGCCGAAGGCGGCCTTGCGTCGCTGCGTGGCGCGGGGTTGTCCGTACGACGGGGTTTCATGGCGGAATCGACGTGCGTCGCCTGGGATTGGAGAGCACGCTCCGCGTTCGGGACGTCCGAGGAAGCCTGACAAAGGTTTCTGGCACCTTTTCTTCCCCATGCAACAACCCATCACCGACTGAACTTGAGATCCTCAACGAAGGCCTTGCCGCGCGACGAAAGGTATATCGCACGCCCATCGGTGTTGCGACGGGCCATCCGCAAGGCAAACATGCGATCAAGGATGGCGGCTCCAAGTGCACCGGAAAGGTGCACCCGGCGCTCGCTCCAATCCAAACATGATCGGCAGAGTTTTCGCCTGGTCCGGAATGTGGTGAGATCGATCCCGAAGTGGTCACACCACGTCTTGCCGCGGCCGGTGAGGTCCAACGCCTCATCGTTCCCGGCGATGAGTTCTCTTTCACGGAGTCGTTCCAGAAGGCGAACCGCCGCTTCTCCCGCGAGGTGGTCATAACAGACGCGGGCGCGGCGGAGGTCTTTGTTTCGAGGGCCTACCCTGACCAATCCCGGTTTCGAGGAAGGCGCGATGTTCATGAGTGATTCGATCGCCGTTGCGACCTCGGGAGCAGCAATATGGAAGTAACGGTGCCGACCTTGCTTGACGATCGCCAACAACCCGGCTGCATTGAGCCGCGCCAAATGGATGCTGGCGGTGGATGGCGTGACGCCACCCACCAGCGCGAGCTCCGTGGCCGTTCGCGCCTGTCCATCCATCAATTCCATGAGCATTC
>JAPULD010000274.1 GCA_027295365.1 Planctomycetota bacterium | reverse complement strand
TCCAAACAGGCCCGAGGCCACCGCGAGGGGTTGACGACGATCCGTCACCGGCACCGTCGGCTGATCGCCCAATGACGTAACGATGCGGGCCGATTCATCACGATCGCTTTCCACCCTCAAGACGTCGAGCGCATGTCGGGTATCTGTCAATCGAATTTTGAAGGTCTTGGCCTGCTCCGCAAGATGCCCCAGAGCGACATGTTTGTTCCCGAAATGCGTCGCTTCCTCTCGCAGCTGCTGCCGGCGAGTGATGAATTGCTTTTCAATATCCTGCAATCTCTTCAACGAGGCGCTGGCGAGAATCAATCGTTCATCGGCCACGCCATCAACCAAGGCGACCATGCCACCATATGAATTCCGGCGAATCTCGATATGACGTCGAATCGCATCCAATCGGCGATTCAGATCACGGATCTTCGGATGTCGTTCCCTGAATCGATCGCCCAGGCCTTCCAATTCGATCAGGAGCGTCTGCTCCTGCTGGTGAAGTTCGGCCAAGGGACCTGTTTCATTCGTGGCAAAGAATCCGGTCATCGAATCCAGGCCAACCGGCCCATCGATGGGCAGGCCTTCAGCCAGTTTCGTGTTCTGCAGCTGCAAGGCGCTGATCGACAAGGACAATTCGCTGAGCTTTTGATCGACCGCGATGAGTTCCTGGATCTTCTCTTGATGAAGACGGCTGATCGTATCGGCGCCGTATTGATCGGAGACGTCGAGCACCTGCTCGTTGATCTTCGCCAATTCGACCTGCAATTGCTCAATCCGTTTGACCAGCTTCTGCTCGCGAATCGTCGGATTCAACAACGAGGGATCGTTGTAATTCGAATCATAGGCATTGAGGACCGCATTGACGGCGTACTGAGCCTTGGCGGCGTCGCGATGCGTCGCCGACACTGAGATCACTTGCTCGCCACGTTTGTGCGTGACCGAGAGCATGCGCTCCAAGGCTTCCACACCTTCCGTGCCGGTCGGCCAGTCGATTTTCACCAGGTTCGGATCAAGCAGCGCCATCTCGAGGATGTCGCGACTCTGAATCATGGTGACTTGAGCCGTCACGAACGAGTCGTACTGTGGCCGGTACTGATTTTCCTCGCTCTTGTAGAGAATCGTGGGCAGGGTGGGTTTGAACTGAATGTAGCCGGCGCTTTCGTAGCGCACGGGGGCGGCCACGAATCCGATGATCGCACCGCAGAGTGCGAGCAGCATTGCCAGGAGGATCGTCACGCGGTATCGACCACGTAATTTACGCCTGACAAACTGAATCGGATCTTCGGTGGACGCTTCGGATGTGTCCGAGATCAGTTCAAATCGAAGGTCGTTCTGGATCTTGTGTGTGTCCATCGTGGACACTCCTTTTCTTTGAATCGTGCAAAGACGCTGAAATTGCGATCAGAAGAACGCCACGCACGATCAATGTGTCTCGTTCACCGGCTCAACCATGGTCTGATAGACAGGCCGATTCGCTTACAATGGCATCGGCAATATCGGTACTCACCTGAATTCGAGTTTCCGGACATATCAGAGAGCGAACAATTGTCATATCCGGCGGGATCACTGAGCCGGGCATCACGATTGAATCAAGTAGCGTCGCCCCGGGGCCTACAAATGCGCCGGGACAGATGATGCGCAGGTTCTGCGCGTCCTGCCCCCGTATCAAACCTGTTGATGGTTTGGCAGAAATTTCGTCTCCGCGATTCGCTGACCAGAGGATTCTCGCGGCGTTGAGGAAATCGTTCAGCGTCCGGAGCGACCTTGAGTTGGGCGAGGCGAACTCGTGCACCTCCACTTTGCCGCCTTCGTCTTGGACGCGAGGCAACCATTGTTCCTTCAGGTCCACATAGCCAAGATCTTCCACGCAGGACAAGGCATCGACGCGCACCATATAGACACCCGCCGGCGATCCATCGGCATTCATCCCGATGGTGACATCCGCCTCACGGGAGGCGTGATGATCAACCAAGGAATCCAGCGTGCCGAAATGGCATCGCATCCCCTCCACCACCAGCAGGTGTGCGTTGGAGTCAATGCGTCGGGTGACATCGCGCAGCGCCCCGGCGGGTCCTCGCCATGATCGCGGTTCGCATTCGATCTCCAAGTTCTCGCCGGCCTCGGGCGGTCTCATGGGCAAGACATGGTTGTCGCCATGAATGACCCGGATGGGGCTTTTTCCGATCCCGGGAATGGATTCAATGAGTTCGATCCATCGTTGCAGCACCGTCTGATTGGCTTGCAACGAAAGATCAAGCACACTGCATCCTGCCAGTTGGGCCAGGGGCGATGGCTTCAAGCCACCCGCCAGAATGAAACAGCCTGCCAATACGATCGATGCTTCAGACTCCGGAGTGATCGAGCGTTGAAGGACTCGCTCCTTTTTCGAAACCGAAGTGAGCGGATCTTGCTCGGCGTCTTGACAGCCGATCAACGCCAGGATGTCAGGCGAATCGGATGGCGTGATCACTGTTTCCTTGTGTTCAACGATCGGTTCCGATTGAAGCGTCTTGTCGTTCAAAGGTGTCAGAAGGATGGTGTCCAAAAGGGATCGAGAACCAAGGGTTGCGAGACCACACCGTTGCAATTCTCGCAACATCGTGTCGGATTGACGATTCCAGGTTTCGTTTCGGACCAAGGCTCGTCCTTTGCGGCACTCCGAGGTCTCCCGGATTGCTTCCTTGATGGCACATGCAAATTCATCAGCATTCGTCGCGATCCGCACATGCTTCTGATATCGCCGCAATTCCGGAAAATCCGTACTGACGATTGGCCTGCCCACTGCCAGGTATTCCTTGAGCTTGACGGGATTGCAGGCTTCGATCCATTGGCTCTTGTTCCAGGGCATGATCAGCACATCACATGCCGCCATGTAGTCAGCCACCTGTTCGTAGGGCTTGCGTCCCAATTGCGTGACGTTTGGCAATGCACACCAACCCTCAGGCAGCGAGCACGCCCCGACCAGTACGAACTGGACATCGGGCAAACGCATCGCGACGTCGTTGAACAGTTCCGGATCAAATGTATGGGCATCAATGCCGCCGATGAAGCCGACCCGGGGACCTGGAATCGATCGAACATCCTCGGGAATGGGATTTTTCGAGAGACCGGCCTCGGCAAACCGCTGAAAATCAACGCCATGATCGATCAAACAGGACTGGCGGCATTGCTCGTCTTCCAATTCCTGAAGGACTCGCGAGCAGAAGACCGTCATGTCCGCCCTCGCCTTGAGCCACTGATCGCATCGTGTGATCATGTCGTGGGTATGTTTTGAATAGCATTCATGCCGATCGGTGCGTTGATACACCACCCCGATCGGGTCGAGCGCGTTGACCGCGATGGCCGCCGGGGGACAGGCGACCCACACGAGCGGGCGATGGATGCCGAGGGCTCTGCTGGCCCGTCGGACCTGGGGCGCGAGCATCCAGCCCGAGAGCGTCTGCCCGATTCCGCCCGGCACGGTGAACGGACTCAGCACGGCGAAGTTCTCCCTGATCCTCACCATTCCCCGCCTCAGGCTTTTCAACTTGCGCATCATTCGTCGCATGAACATGCGCCCCTCGCGAGCGCTGGGCATCCGCATGCCGATCGAATTGACATACAGCACGGGCATATCACGCGAGAACTCGCGCATCATCTGCAGGTCATAATGTCCACGATTGTGATACCACCAATCCTCACCCCCAAAACAGATGATGCCGTCGTACGTGCATGGCGAGGTTGCATCTGCAGCGACGTGCAAAGCCTCGATATGAGAAACCGACTGCTCATTTTCTGAGAAGTCGGCTTGTTCAGATTTTGTATTCACGAGGTCATACATGGACGTCTCGTGTCTCGGGGATTCTGCCACTCTCAAACGGTGGCACGGCTCAGTATCGACTGAGCGCAGGGGTCGCTTCACTTGAGCCTAAACACCGGACGAGTCAAAACATACACTGCTGCATGGATCACAAGTGTATTATTTTCAGGGTTTTACGATCATGCTGCTCGACGCAAATCGTCCGCTTCGTCATGCTCGAATGATGAAATTTGCATGGTATGGTTTTCGTTATTCAGCAGATGGTCGTACATCTCGATCAGGAACCGAGCGGAGTGCTCCCAGGCCAGACGCATTTCCACACGCTCCCGACCCGTGCTTCCCATCGTCTGACGGCGGAGTAGATCGTGCAGCAGTTCGATCATGACCTTCGCGTATTGCCGCTCGTCATTATCCGGAACATACGCGGCCGCCTGACCGGCAGTGCGGCGCGACTCACGAAGATCGAAACTGAGTACCGGCAAGCTCATTGCCATGTACTCGACGATCTTGTTCATGCTGCTGACATCGTTGAGCGGATTCTTGGGGTCAGGGGCCAAGCCAAGGTCGGCGGTGGAGAGGTATTCGCGCAATTGCTCATCAGGGATACGACCCGTGAACTCCACATGATCCTGCAACCCCAGGCGTTGCGAGAGCTCGACCAGATCCTCGTAACTGTCACCACCCCCGATGAAGGCGAAGGTCGTTTCTTCGAGACCTTGCTCGATGGCCTCGGCGATGGCCCTCAAGGCGTAATCGACGCCATCCTGAGGCCCCATCACTCCCAGATAGACGACGAGATACTTCCGTCCTCGCTTCAGATCTGGTACTGGCATCGTCGGCTTGAACCGCGAAAGCATGGGGCCGCTTCGAACGACCGTCACTTCATTCAACTGCTTGCCGCCACGGCTGATGGCAATGTCTCGATAGCTCTCGTTGGTGGCGATGACGGCATCGGCCGTTTCATACTGCTTGCGCTCAAGCCAGCACAACCCTTTGTAGAAGAAATCCTCGCGCCCGAACTTGGACAGGTACAGTTCGGGGCAGACATCATGATGATCGAAGACGAATTTCACGCCGTGTTTCTTGTACGTTCGTGCGATGGCCCAGAACATGTCGGGTGGGTTGCACGAGTGGATGACGTCAAAGCGGTTGATCCGCCAGACTTTCCTGACGAGCCGCTTGGTCTGCAGGTAACAATATGCGAATTCGCGAACAAAGCTCAACTTGCCCCGGGTGGGGTTCGGGGCACTGTAGCGATAGACCTGAATCCCCTCGATGACGCGAAAAGGAGCTGAATCGTCGGGGGGGGCGGGGCTGATCACGCTGACGGTATATCCCGCATCGCGCAAGGCCAGAGCCTCCATCCACGTCCGCCGATCGAAAGGCACGGGCAGGTTCTCGACGAGAATCAGCACGTGCCCCTTGCCTTTGGAATCGGAGATCGACTCAATCTCTGAATGAGTCATTGTCGATTCCTTGGTCGCAAGATGAAGCCCCTCGGATGTCATGGTCGTGTTTTGTTGCGTCGTCACGGACATGGTGATGACGTCTCCTTTCTCATCGATGAAGATCACCTTCATCAAGACTCAGAATTGAACTTGCACGATGGCGATGCCGCCATCGCGCAATGGAATCATCGACTCGCTCTCTTGAGCGAGTCGGCGTTGATCTTTCTCCCCTTCAATCCTCGCAACGCCTTGTGGGCGTGTTCGGCTCCCGCCGTCGTGAAACGACGAAAGGCACGGGGCCTGTATTCACAGGGCCCGGCGCCTTCGATCTCCGCTCCGCCCATCCCCCGTTTGAATCGATACACCCCCGGATTTCCCGTGGCGTCGATCCCGCCCAGGTCGTAGGTCTTCACGCCACGCTGGATCGCGCGCTGAATCGCATGCCATTGCAATCGATAGGCCGCTTTCTGCGTGCGCCCGATTTCTGTCGTTGCACCGAGCAAGTACACGCAGGTGTCTCCAAGATGGCTGGCCACATGACCGGCAATTGGTTCGCCATTTGCCCAGGCCAGGCTGACCTCAAAACGATCGGCTTGATCCAACATCGACTGAACCCTTGTATGGAACGTGGCGTCCAGATCGACACGAAATCCCTTGATGTTCATCATGGCCGAATGCAGATGCGAGAATATTTCAAGCATGGCCGGCTCGGTGCCGCTCTCGATCCGCATCGTCTGCCGCTCCGAAGCATTCAGGCAATTTCGCCATTTTCCGTTCAAGTCGGCGCGGATCTGATCGGGTGGACGTTGCAGGTCCATGACCATCGTTCGATAGGGACGAGTCTGTTGCGAAGGCACAAAGCCGTGTGTCTTGAAGATCGTCGAGTGAAGATCATTCCATGCCTCATTCCCAAGGGCGGGCATGATTCGAAGCAGGAGACCTCTATCATTCACGTAGTGTTCGACCAGCGTTTGCAATGCTCGATCAAGCCTGATCGCCTCGAGTTCGGGATCCTCGCCACGACGGACGAGGGGTCCCCCGTTGAGGTAGGCAATGCCGCCCCCGATCAGAGGTATCGATTTCACTCGGACGTTGGCAAGTGCGATTTGCTCGTCGTTCCAATGCACCGCAACCGATTCGGTCGATGCATTCTGTCGATCGCCACAGGCCCGGCTGAATGCTTCCAGTTGCCGATAGCTGAGGTCTCGATACGTGCGAGCCCCCGCCGACCAGGACTTCTCGTCAAGTAAAATCAATTGTCCCTGGTACATCGTCATGAAGTGGCCTCGAGGGCGGTGCCATGGGGGGCAGGATTTCCAACAGAACTCCGAACTCGGCGTACTGCTCTTCGCCAGAGGGACAGCCACACATAGGCACCATCGACCGTCAAGCGAAACTCGATTGGCCAAAGTTCGGGGGAGACTGAAAATCGTTTGATGAAAAACGATTTTCGTGTGGGATCGTGAAATCCCGGCTCCAGAGTAAATATCCGCTCGTAACCGGCGCGGCGCGCCATGTTGAACACGCGTTCGTTCCCCTCCCCATAGGGCAAAGCAAGATCATGAATCTGTCGCCCCAGCAAGGCTTCCAGGGTGGCCTTTGAATCGACCAACTCTCGTTTACAATCATCCGCCTTGAGCGATGCCAACGAAGGATGGGACACCGTGTGCGACTCGAAGGAGAGCCATGCCGAGCCATCAAGTTCTCGACAGGCCTCGTCACTGAGAAGACGCTCTAAGCGATCCACGTGATCTGTCGGCATCGCCCACGATGGAGAATGCCCCAGACAACCGGTGGGGGTGAACACCGTCGCCTGAATCTCATGTCGCGTCAATGCCGGGAGAGCGTGTTCCCTGATCCCCTCAAAGGCGTCGTCGAAGGTGACGCAGACTGCGGGGCGAAACCTCATGATTTCCTGGTCCCTCGAACTTACCGTACCGACGCGCGAAGCGATCATCCGCATCTGCTTTTCGAATCTGTGGCGTTGTCCCGAAGTCACGTTGTGATAGCACAGCACGACCGTCTTTTTCCGATGACGCCAGCCACACCCGCTCCCCAGCCACCACACGAATGCGATGGCGAGGTAGATCACTCTGACTGAGAGGCCTTTTTTGCCGTAGGGGGTCATGGATGGGTTCCCTTCATTCATGCGGCACGTTTCACAGGCGATCCATCGACACTCGATGGAGCACTCTTCCAATGCTCGATCGATTCGCTGATCATCCGTTCCAGTCGAGCTTCAAGAGGGCGAAATGCCGGGCGTTCGAACTGACGAGGCAATTCGTCACGTCGCTCGATGGTGACACGTGAGGTATTGAGAAAGGCCTCGATCGCATTCATCTCGCGATTCGGATTCTCGCACAGCGCTTCGTAGTCGATTCCATGCACACGATGGGCACCGATCAACGAAGCGTCATTTCTGATATCCTGATGCACTCCGAAGACCTGGGCCGCGATCTGCCGAATCGGTTCGGCACCGCGATACGCCTTCCACCCCTTTGGCTTCACGGACAACCATTCCTGCATTCGATCCGCCCCCAGCCTCTTCTTGCGCAGGCGATAGATCGATCGGATGCAATCCGCCTCGCTCCGCTGAATGTGGAGGAAGACGCATCCCGGAAAGACGTGGTCCAGGGCGGTCAAGCATTCACTCAGATCAACATTCTTGCCCAGAAAAGGAGCATCGATCAGGTTCGCAATGGCCTTGATCGTGCGCTGCATCTCAAGAACCGACTCATGATCAACTCGATCCGAATTCGAGTGTCGCAACCCAGACATCCAGCGATCCCAGATCCACCCCGCCTCGCAGGGAGCCCCCCATCCTTTGATCTTGCCATACTCGCTTTTGAAGGCTCCCCGCCAATTGCGAATCGAGCTCTTGAAGAGACTGGTCGCAACTGCCGGTGTGCGATGGATCCGATGGGCCGCGTTTGAAAAATACGAAAATCGGAAACGAGTCACGAGCGTTTCGTAGAGAAGCGTCGTCCCGCTCCGGGGAGGTCCCACGATGAAGACTGGCGACTCGTGAACAGATGCATCACCGATTCGCGAGAGCATCCGCCTTTCACATGGCAACATCGCAGCCATCATCGCATTCCTTGGCGGGGCCAGCATGATGCGTCGAAGACTCATGAGCTCCAATCCAATCGAAAAAGACCGCCGCAGTGCAGCCGGAATCGAACGGCGCTGCGCATCAGCAACGACCACTTGGTCGCGCCCCTATGCATCACGAAGGGACGAACCAGACACCAGGTGGCCGCCCGGGGGGCATCTCGCAACAGCATGAGTGCATTGGCGATCCAGGCCACCATGATGCCCCGTGTGCGTTGCAGCAGCAGAAGCTGGCTTCGGGCCATGGCGAGATTCATCTCATCAAGGCATTGTGCGGCGCTGACGCCCCCATGATGGAGAATCGACGTGTCGGGGCAATAGCCGATCGACCAGCCTTCCTGGCGCAGACGCCAACACCATTCGGCTTCTTCGCCATACATGAAGAACGTCTCGTCCATACCGCCGGCCTGCTCATACGCCTCCCGGCGTACCAACATGAAGCATCCCGCGATGGTCTCGACTTCGTGGGCCATGTCCAAGTCGATCCCCGCGTATCGGAATCCACCCAGGCGATGCGATCGTCGTCTCAGCCCCGTCGGTACAAGCACGTTGACCAGCACATCCCGCAATCGCAGGCTGCGATACAATGTCGATTGTTGCGATCCATCGGGCTTGATCGCGCGGCACCCGATTGCGCCCAATGCGGGATGTTCGTCTGCATATTCGATCGTTCTGGCCAGACAACCCTCGTGAAGCTCGGTATCGGGATTGAGCAGGAGCACATATCGCCCCTTCGACAAAGCCAATCCCTGATTGTTCGCACCAGCGAAACCAACGTTGTCGCAATTTCGTACCAACGAGACCTGGGGAAACGTATCCTCGACCATGGTGGCCGAGCCATCCTGCGAATCGTTGTCCACCACGATGACTTCCAGATTGAATCCGACGTGCTGACGCTTGATCGATTCGAGACAGGCGCGGAGATGAGACTCGACATTCCAACTGACGATCACGATCGACAGATCGATTACGTCAGTGCGCGGCTCACAAGTCGCTTCCAGTGAG
This sequence comes from Planctomycetota bacterium, assembly GCA_027295365.1. Lineage (GTDB taxonomy): Bacteria > Planctomycetota > Phycisphaerae > Phycisphaerales > SM1A02 > JADFSH01. The sequence continues at coordinate 5,998 of JAPULD010000274.1, read as the reverse complement.
GCGGGATGTAGGGTCTCCAAACTCATGACTTCTTGCGAATCCAGAATGATGCCCCATCGGTCCTCACACCCTGCATTTCGGGTCGTTGCCAGAGGGGCGAAAGGACGTTTGAAAGATCAGCGTCTTTCGTGATGAAGTTGTTGGGGAGTACGATCTCGAACTGGTCGCCAAACAGCAGCAGGGCCGCCAGCAGGTATTGCTCGGTGTAATAGCGATTCGACCAGGCCGGCTGGTAGTCCTCGGGGAGCCAGATATCGTGAAAGTGAACGAGCACGCCCGGCTTCAGGCGAGGCAGGACATCAAGAAAGATCGCCGTGACATCGGAATTGGTGAACACCCGATGCGAACTGTCGACGAACATGATGTCGCCCGACTCGAGTCGATCGAAGATCGACAGGTCCACGTCCTGGACCGGCACTCGATGGACCTCGTCGCAGATGGCATCGATTTCTTCACGGGGCTGAGGATCGATCGAGGTGATCGTCGTGGGCAGGTCATGATCGCGGATCGCCCTTCTCGTGAAAAGCGTCGAGTTGCCCGACCCGATTTCGATGTAATGTTGTGGCTTGTGAATGGTCAACAAACCATACAACGCAGCGCTGTCGAGACCCGGGAGCCAGCGATTGTCCCAGCAGGGCTGAGCCCCATCGGTTTCCTCGTTCCGAATTCTCGGGATGGAAGCGAGTGACTCGGAAAGACCGACAATCTTCTGCAAGGTCGCGCGATACGATTCGCGATGCGTATCGATCAGTTTGTACAGCCCCGCATGAGGCGGCTGACCATGTCCATAACGAGGCTCAAGTGGCGGGGCATCCGGGATCATGATGACGTTACGACCCTGTGCGAGCGCCATTGCGCTTTGACCGACGATTTTCGGGAGTTGCAGAACGGAGTTCACGTGGTTCTTCCTTTGCCTTATTCAAGAAGGAGCCGTCACGGCTGTGACATGGCCAACGATTTTCGTTTTCTGTGGTGCCTTGGGACGTAGCCCCATGACTGCCAGTCGTCGCACGGTACGAGAGGAGGGCGACAAGCTGCCTGCGATTGCCAGCGTGAGATACCAGAGCATCTGAATTTGTCCGAAGTACGAGACCCCGATGAAGACGGTGGCATGGACGAAGAGAGACGATCCAATGGCCCAGGCGAGGATCTTTCTTGCTCGTCCCTGGCCGAAAAGATCCTCGAAACGCCCCACGGCACGAAACGCGAGTACGAGCACGAGAATGAAGAGCAGCAGCGTCAACAAACCACCTGTGACGCCTTCCAGCACGTACTGGTTAGTGATGTCTTCGGTGCCCCATTCCCGCCAGACCGCGGTCGACTTGGTTCCCATCAACCACCAGTCGCTGAAGTGACGCAGAAAGTCGTCGATGAGCTTGTATCGATACCACCCGGTCGATCCACCGGTCAAGTCGATTTTCGTCAGCAGGTGCCAGATCGGATTGGTCATCACGATCTGCAAGAGCAAGAGCCCCGTGACGACGCTCAGCCGGAATAATCCCATCCAGCGCCGAACCATGTACAGGGCCATGGCGCCGATCGCGATCAGGAAAGCCATCATGGGCGTGCTCGATGAACTGGCGAGGATGATGATCGTCGCACAGGCCAGGCCGATCGGGGCCAGACATCGACGCCAGTCGGATCGCCACCCGAGGGCGATGATGAGAGGCAGCAATGACGCCCAGAACGAACCGGCCAGAATCGGATGTGCATACGCGCCCTGACATCGAAGCGAACCGTTCCGCACCAGAGTGATATCGGGAACACCCCCGAAGATTGAGAATACGTTTCGTCCCGTACTCTTTTCCAGCATGAAGGCCGCCGCGAGGGGTATGCTCAACCATGCCGCACTGAGCGCGATCGTCTCGACATCCTTCCATTCGCGGACCAGACACCGAAAAAGGAAATACAACCCCAGGGCGTCGTACATGATTCCGATTCGATAGATCAGGATGCGCTGCGACATGTACAGCAACGTCATCATCACCGTGCCGCTCACCGCCCAGGCAATCAAGGCGAGATCGAGCGATCGCCACTTCAGCCCCATGGTCTCGCCCCGGAGCAGAACCCGCGCCCAGCCGATCAACAACAGGATGCGAAGGACGTCGAAGTCGAGCGAGAAGACGACGACGCGTTGGGCGGGGGCCACGAAACAGATCGCAGCCAGCATGGGCACGATGGCCCAGCGTCGTGGCACGATGAGAATGGCCATACCAAACAGCATCACGGCGATGACGCCCAATGGATGGAGCGTCGTCTGACCGTAAAAGGTGTTGCCGGACGAGATGGCGATGTTGGCGAGCGTCATGGTCTGATGGCTGTTCCTGAACAAGGAGGAGCCGGGTGAATCAATCAGCCGCCGGGCTGGACCGAGATATCTCCTGCTGGCAAGGCCGGTCGAGGCAGGTCGCGAAAGGTCACACGTTTTTGATTTTCAGGGGCTGCCTCTCGACCACGAAGGACGATTCGAGAGGTTGTCGATGCGCTGGATGGTGAAAGACTGCCGATCATCGCCAGGGTCAGATACCACAACAGCATGCTCTGACCGAAGTAGGACACACCGATGAAGATGACGCAATGGATGAACAATGACACGCCCAACGACCACGCCATGACGCGCCGGGCGGTACTGCGTCCGATCTGATTCTCGAACCGACCCACGCCCCGGAACGCCCAGGCGATGGTGATCAGGAACAGGACCAGCGTCAGCAGGCCACCCGTCACTCCCTCCAGGACGTATTGGTTGGTGACGTCGTTGGTCCCCCATGCCCACCAATGCGAAGTGGACTTGGTTCCCACCATCCACCACTCATTGAAATGAGTGATGAAGTCATCGATGAGTTTGTAGCGATACCAACCGTTGGATCCCTTGGTGAGGTCGATTCGCGTCAGGAGATGCCAGACGGGCATGGTCATCGCGATGTGCATGAGGAACAATCCCGCAAGCGTGCACCAACGGATCCAGACCAGGTGACCACGAACGGGATACAGCATCATGGCCGCCACGCCCACGGCTGCCGCGGCGGGAGGCGTCGTCGAACCACACGTGAAGATGATGATCAACGAACAGATGATCCCGACCGGAGCCAGGACGCGTCGCCAATCAGTTCGGAACCACAACGCCGCCACGATGGGCATCAATGCCGCCCAGAACGCCCCCGCCAGAATGGGATGCGCAAACGCCCCCTGACAACGAAGGACGCCCTTGCGGATCAGAGTGTAATCGGGCACGCCTCCGAAGATCGCGAAGCTATTGCGCCCCGTGCTTTTTTCGATGAGAAACGCGATCGCCACTGGCAGGCTGATCACCACCACGGATGTCGCAATCGCGTCAATATCGTTCCAATCCCGGATCAGCACTCGAAAGAGGAAGTACATGCCCGCGGCGTCGAACACGAAACCCAGCTTGTAGATGAGGGTTTCAATGGTGCCGTGCAGAAGCGTCATCGCGACAAGGCCACTCAAGGCCCAGGCGAAGACGAGACCATCGATCGCTTTCCAGTGAAACTCCGAGGTTTCACCACGAAGGAGGATCCGCATCCAGCCAAAGAGCACCATGACCCGCAACAAATTGAAATCGAGCGTCAGGACGACGATTCGCTGGGCCGGCCCCAGAAAGCAGGCCATGATGATCATGGGGACGATGGCGTAGCGACGTGGCAGGAGCAGCATCGCGAAACCAAGCACCACCAGGGCCGCAAGACCAAGGGGGTGCAGCAGCGTTGTATTGGCCCACGTATTGTTCGATATGTTCATCAGCATGGATTCACCGCACGGAATAGAGATATGAATCAGGCCGCACGAGGCAACGGGGCTCGTCGTTTGACACGGCCGATCATCTGGTCGAGATATTCAGCCAATTGGGCGCTGAGTTGACTTCGTTCAAATCGAGATATCCAGGAAGGCGGCGCGGGTTCGTCCAATCGCCCCTGCGCCCAGGCGTCGTACATGGTCATCAACTGCCTCGCGATGTCCTTGGCGTCGCAGGGGTCGGCACAGAGGCCATAGGGACTGGCTTCCACCATCAGTCGGGCATCACCCTGAGGCAAACATCCGAGAATCGGTCTCCCGGTGGCGAGGTATTCGTAGGTCTTGCCGGGAACGATCAAACTCCGGCTTCCCGCTTCGAGATCATGCAGAGGCAGGAACAAGGCGTCGGCATGTTGCAGCAAGGCGATGGATTCACGATGGGGCAGATACCCAACCCATTGGACCATGTCTTGCAGACCGGAGCGACGAACGGTGCGTTTGGACGCTTCATCAGGCACGCCGGCCAGGACGATTTTCAATCGAGAAACCAGGGGATGTTTTCTTTGCTGCAATCGGCCCACCGCGTCGAGCAAGGGCCCGAGCGAACGCCCCATGGGATCGATCGATTCATGAGAGAATCGGCGGCGTTTGCGAAGCGATCCGATCAGACCTTGTTCTGATTCGACCCTTCGATCATGCAATGACCCGGTATGAGCCAGGACGAACGCCTTTGGTTGACGCTGATAGGCACCGATGGGCGAACGATCGAAGTCGCTCTCGTCGTAACCGTTCGTGATCGTCACCAGGGTTGACTCGTTCAGATTGGGCGTCGCGAACGCTTCGTGGATGGCGGCTCGGGCTTCAGACGTATTCGCCACCACGCCATCGGCTTGGGCCATAGCCAATTGCATGCACTGAAAGTCAGTTTCCAATTTCGTCGGTGTGCGATGGAGACGCCAGCCATCAAGAGCCCATGGATCACGCAGGTCGTAGATGACCGGCACATGAAGCTGGGTCTGCAGACGCCGACCCAGATGGACCAGATCGAAAGGTGACATGGTGATGAACACCAAGTCAATCCAATCCTCCTTGACGATGCGGGCCGCCTCTTCAAACGCGGCTTCCGCCCAGGCATGAGTCGCCTGGGTATCGAGTACGGGCAGCGACTTCGCCCAACTCGTCGCTCGATTCACCGATTCCACCCGATGCACATCCACGTGCGCGTGAATTTCGGAATTCAACGAGACATCTACCGGATCCCACCGCCCTCGCTGTTGTGGTTCGGCGCGGGTCAGCACCGATGTCGACCATCCATAGCGGAAGAGGTTTTTTGCGAACTTCAGCGCACGTTGTGTCCCGGGCCCTCCATCGGGCGGGAAGTAATAACTCACGATGAGAACACGCGCTGTCATGCCGCTTTCCGACTCCACTGCTTTGTTTGTGAATCAAATGTCCTGACGACCTTCGCAGGCGATCCCAGGGCGATCGACCGGGGGGGGATGTCATTGGTGACGATGCTGCCGGCGCCGATGATCGATCCGGCGCCGATGGTCACGCCCTTGAGCACCATGACCCGCTGGCCCAGCCAGACGTGGTCCTGAATCTCGACCGGGGCGGTGATCGCCCTCTTGTTCGAAATCACGGGTTCCTCGGGATTCATCCAGTCGTGATCGTGATCGGTGATGTAGACGTCCGACGCGATCAACACGCCCTGACCAATCTTCACGGAGTCGATGGCCCCGATATGCACACCCGGCTGGATGACTGTGTCATTGCCGATCGAGAGGCGGATCGTTTGAGGTCGAGGATTCATCGTTTCCAGGCGGGCGTCGCGCCAGATTCGGACATTCGATCCGATCGCGATCTGTATGCCTCCCGCGATCCAGGCGGGGCGATCGATCGAGGAACCAGATCCGAAGCTGGCCAGCGTTCGCTTCCACCAGAGGCTCATGAGAAGGCGAGTGAATTTCGAAGCAATTCGCATCATCAATGATCTTGGTGCGTGCTTGATGGAAACGACCTGGCTCTCCGCGCCTGGTCTACCAGTGCGGCATTCGCTTTCATCAGACACCATAGGAGTTGGGAATTTCAATGTGCTCATCGATCAACCCTCCGCCAACTGGCGGTAGATCGACGCAAGACGCTGGGCCTGTGTCTGTGAATCGAACTCACGTTTCACATGCGAGAGGCCTCGCTGCCGGATGGTCTCCCATCCGTCACGAGCCCCGATCACGACCAGCAGATTCTG
>JAPULD010000273.1 GCA_027295365.1 Planctomycetota bacterium | reverse complement strand
GCGGCAGATCGTCGCCAACGACTCGCGAGGCCTCACCGTGTGATAGGTGAAAGGCAGCTCTCCGGAATACGCATCATTGATGCCGATGGTTTCGGGCGTGCTGTGGATGGGGGGTTCAATCTGCCCCATGAATATCTCGTTGGATGATGGGGAAGGCGTGGGCGATCCGTCAGCCACGTGATCCGATGACAACTGAGTCGTGTTGATCAGCGTCGTATACTGGATGAGATCAGGCCGACCTGCATCGGTATGGCCTCCCAGCGAATCGCGAAGACTTGGCGTGATGTCTGCCGATTCCCGGGTCTGGGTCGCCGCGACGTAATCGGAAATGAGGATTCCAACGAAAAGGATAAGGGCAAAGCCCACGACCAATGCCAGTTTGTTCTCTCGCGTCATGTAAAAACCGCATCCGTGCAGTCAGGTGGGACGCTCGAATCCCCGAGTCGTCGTCACAGTTCGTCTTTGGACGCCATCCTGGCGACCCTGAGTTTCGCGGATCGAGCCCGCGGGTTGTTCCGAATTTCGTTCTCGTCGGCCGTCGTCGGCCGCTTCGTCAGACGCGAGAGCATATCGCGTTTCTCAAGATCCACAAACGCATGCTTAACCAGCCGATCTTCAAGGCTGTGAAAGCAGATGAAACCGACTCTCGCCCTTGCGTTCAACCACCCACCTTTCTCGATACGCTCGCCGCCTCGTTTGATCGCGTCGAGCAAGCTGCGCAACGCGCCGAGTTCGTCATTGACGGCGATACGTAGCGCCATGAAAGTGCGTGTGGCGGGATGCAGTCGCGAGTGCCGAGCCTTCGAGCCGTAGGCCTCCTCGACCAGTCTTGCCAAGTGCGTCGTGGATTGAATCGGTTGGTCGAGCCGATTTTGTGCAAGTTTTCGGGCGATCTTTCGCGCCATCGGATCTTCACCATATTCATGGATCAATGAGGCCAGATCGCGCTCGGAAAGGCTGGCCAGTAGATCTGCCGCGGTGATGGGGCTCCGGGGATCGAGTCTCATGTCCAAAGGGCTTTCCTTGGTGAAACTGAGCCCTCTGGAGGCTTCATCCATCTGGTTTGAGCTGAAACCCAGATCCGCCAGCATCACGTCGGCCCGAAGTCCGAGCTGGGCGATCTGATGGGGCATCCTGACGAAACTCTCGTCGAAGCCATGGAAATTCGTGAAATCAGGCAATTCCTGCGCGAGCCGCGCGCGGACATACTGCAGATTCGCTTGATCAAGATCGAATCCGATGAGATGACCCGTGGGACTGATGGCTTTGGCGAGGCTCAAGGCGTGGCCACCCCGGCCCAATGTGCCATCAACGACGACATCACCCGGTCTCGGGGCCAGGAGGCGAAGCGTCTCGTCAAGAAGAACCGGGATGTGACCATGCTCGGACATGGTGTCGTTGTAGCAGAAGAAGAGAGAATCATCACCTGGAGCCCTCCGGTACGATGTATTCGATCCCCCCTGCGTGAATATTTCCCGGAATGAGAAAGAGGCTCCCCAATGACCAAGAAGATCATGATCGCGATGTGGCTGATCCTGGCCACGATGACCCTGAGCGGGTGTGGTAGTTATCGATTCGTCATCGATCTGGTGCCGGCGGTGGATGGCCTCCAGGAAACCGTGGTCATGGAGGACTCGAATCGAACCTGGACCACCCCCAAGATCGCGTTGATCGACGTGAGCGGGATCATTCGCGACGAAGCGACGGGGGCATCGCCCTTGAGTTCAGGCGGCGCAAGCCCGGTGGCGCGATTCACCGAGGCCCTCAACAAGGCGGCGACGGATACCAAGGTCAAGGCCATCATCGTGCAGATGAACTCCCCGGGCGGGACGGTGACTGCGTCGGACCTCATGTATCGTGAACTAAAATACTTCAAGAAGCGAACGAAGAAACCCGTCGTGGTGCTGATGGGGGCCTTGGCGGCATCGGGGGGCTACTACATCTCCGTCGCGGGCGATGAACTCATCGCCAACCCGACCACGCTGACCGGTTCGATTGGCGTGATCATGCAGACTTTCAACTTCTCCGAAGGCATGAGCCGCATCGGCATCAAGGCCGACTCGATCACCAGTGGCCCCAACAAGGCGGTGGGCAATCCCTTCGAGCCCATGTCCGATGACCACCGGGCGATGTTGCAGGGCATCGTGCTTGAAATGTATACCTCGTTCAAAAACGTGGTCATCGAGAATCGCCCCCAGATCGATGAGGCGATCCTGGATGAGATCACCGATGGGCGCGTCGTGACGGGCGTCACCGCGGTCGAACTGGGCGTGGTGGATTCACTGGGCGACATTCGCGATGCCTTCAAGGCGGCCAAGAAGCGAGCCGGTCTGGATCGCGCCACATTGGTGAAGTATCATCGGCCCACGGAATACGTGGGCGGTCCTTATGCGAAGGGACCAGACGCGCCCGGCATGGCGGGACAAACAACGACCCAGGTGAATTTGCTCCAGCTCAATTTTGCCAGCGACGTGATGAGCCGGGCGCAGTTTCACTACCTGTGGGATCCGATGGCATGGTAAGGCTCACTTCATCGTTATCCACTCATGTTGAAGTGGGAGGCACCGATGGTGGGGGTGATGAAGGATGAGGCTGGTCCAATATTGATTGGACCTTGCCCTTTAACTCGAATGCCTTGACGATGAACAGGATCAGTAACACCAATGCCGCTAAACCGGTGACATATCCCACGCAGGGAATAACGGACAGGACGGTGCAGATGGCGAGCCAAAGACCGATGCCCTTGCCACAATCGCCGACGTCGGTTCGACCATGAGCATCGAAAAAGTTCTTGTAAGATTCCGCGATGCGCTGGTACACGAAGAAATTCCAGATCAATTGAAACAAGGGGATCAGCAGGAGAAAGATGAGTCCCGGTTCCAGCGTGCGATATTCTCTCGGAATCCTGCTCTGGCACGAGTAAAGAAGGAAGCAAATGAGAAGACTGATCCCGAACATGATCAATAGGAAAAAGCCCAGCATCACAAATATTGCGGCAAACGCGGCGGCATCGGCCCCGGTCGGTTGTTGTTGAGCAATGTTGAGAAACGTCGTCATATCCGGGCTCCCTCAGATTTGAATGACCTTGTGTGGCCTTGATTGTATCAATTCCCGAAAATTCGGCTCTTGAACGAAAAGAGCCCGCCTCGAAAAGAAGGCGGGCTCAACAATTCATGTCATGAGCAGTTGCTTATAACCCCAGCAGCATCCGCTCCGGATTCTCGATGCAGTTCTTCACGTGCACCAGGAAGACCACGGCTTCCGCGCCGTCCACGATGCGGTGGTCGTAGCTCATCGCCAGGTACATCATGGGCCTGATGACGACCTGCCCCGGGTTGTCCGGGTCCTCGACGGCGCGTTTCTTGATCGCATGCATGCCCAGGATGCCGGACTGAGGCGGGTTGAGGATGGGCGTGGAGTTCAGCGAGCCATAGGTGCCGCCATTGGAGATGGTGAAGGTGCCGCCCGTCATCTCGTCGATGGTCAGCTTGTTCTCCCGCGCGCGACCCGCGTAGTTGCGGATCGACGATTCGACATCCGCGAAGCTCATGTCCTGCACATCGCGCAGGACCGGGACGACGAGACCCTTCTCCGTACCCACCGCGATGGAAATGTCCGTGTAGTCGTGGAATTCAATCTCATCGCCCACGATGTAGGCGTTGACCCGGGGATACTCCCGCAACGCCGAGGCACATGACTTGACGAAGAACGACATGAAGCCCAGACCCACGCCATATTTCTCGGCGAAGCTTTCCTTGTGCAGCTTGCGCAGACGCATGACCTCGGTCATGTCGCATTCGTTGAACGTCGTCAACATCGCGGCGTCGTGTTGGGCTTGCACAAGTCGCTCGGCGATCCGCCGGCGCAGCTTGCTCATCTTTTCCCGACGCATACCACGTTCGCCAGTGGTGGCGAGGGGCATCGAGACCTGGGGCGTCGCGATGACGGGAACATTTTGCGTCGGGGCAGCCTTGGCGTTGATGACGTCGGCCTTCATGATTCGTCCCGCGGGTCCTGAACCGGCCAGGGATGCAAGGTTCACCCCTTGGTCCGCCGCGATCTTCTTCGCCATCGACGTGGCCCGGGTGGCGCTGTCCGATGATGCGGCAATCTGGGTGGCGACTTCGTTGGCCTGAGCGGTCTCCGTGGGGGCCGCGGCCGGTGCTTCGCCGGGGCTTTCGGAAGTGGTCATGGTGCCATTGGCGGGTTTCGCGGCGGACTCGTCGATCGACCCGATCACGTCGCCCACGTTCATCTCGGCGCCTTCGTCGGCGTTGACGCTCAGCAGGCCGCTCGCCGGGGCGGGCAGTTCAAGGGTCACCTTGTCGGATTCGATCTCGACGAGAATCTCGTCCCGTTCGACCCACATGCCGCTGGATTTCTGCCAGGGGCCGAGGGTGACTTCGGTGATCGACTCGCCGGGGGAGGGAATGGTGATTTCGACGGGCATGGGAGGAGTCATTCCTTATGAACGTGCCTCGTGGCGAACCCCGCCTAGGCGGAGACTGTTTGCTTGGACGATTTCGACGACCCCGTGTCCTTGGGCAGGCCGATCGCGTTGATGAGAATTCGCTGTTGTTCCTGCCGGTGCATCTTCGACGAGGCCACGGCAGGCGAGGCATTGGCATCGCGTCCCACATAGGGGAAGGTCAGTTCCATCTTCTCACGCAATTGATCCTCGATGTATCGCCAGGCCCCCATGTTCTCGGGTTCCTCCTGAGCCCAGACCATATCTGCGTTGGGGTAGAGGTCGAGGATGCGCTGGATGCTCTCGATCCGCAGGGGGTACAGCTGTTCGATCCGGGCGATCGCGACTTCGTCGTGTCCGGTTTCGTTTCGATACGCCGCGAGGTCGTAGTAGATCTTTCCTGAGCAGAGGATCAGACGCTTGATCTTCGAGGGATCCTTCACCTCGGGATCTTCGCGGACGTGATGGAACCAGTCACCCGTGAGTTCCTCGATGGTGCTGACCGCCTTGGGGTGGCGCAGCAGGCTCTTGGGCGTCATGACGATCAGTGGTTTGCGGAAGTTGCGCTTCATCTGCCTTCGCAACAGATGGAACATCTGGGCGGGGGTCGTGGGGTAGACCACCTGCATGTTGTTGTTGGCGCAAAGGGTCAGGAACCGCTCCAACCGTGCGCTGGAATGTTCGGGGCCCGCCCCTTCATAGCCATGGGGCAGGAAGCAGGTCAGACCGGTGAATCGTTTCCACTTCGCTTCCGCCGAAGCGATGAACTGGTCGAAGATGACCTGCGCGCCGTTGGCGAAATCGCCAAACTGCGCTTCCCAGATGACCAGCATGTTCGGGTCGCCCAGCGAGTAGCCGTACTCGAAGCTGAGGCACGCGCTCTCGGTCAAGGGGCTGTTGTGGATGCAGAACTTCTTCTGTTCGTCGTTGATGTGATTCAGGGGATCGTAACTTTGTCCCGTCTCCTGATCGAAGAAGATTGCGTGACGATGGCTGAAGGTGCCCCGTTCGACGTCTTGCCCCGTGAGCCTGACTGCATAGCCATCCTGGAGCAGGGTGCCGTACGCGTACATCTCCGCGGTGCCCCAATCGATGGTCTGGTTCTTCTCGACGGCTTCCCCTCGGGTCTTCACCAGCTTCTTGAGCGTGCGATGGAGGTTGAACCCCTCGGGGACCCGGCCCAGGGCATTGGCCACCTGCTTGAGTGCATCAAGGCTGACCAGCGTCTCGACGGGATCGTCGTGATATTTTTCCGTCAGCCCCGCCCAGACATTCTTGAACGCATCCACCGTGCTCGAAACTGGCGATTCCTTGGAGCGGGCCTGGGCCTGCTCGATCTGTTCCCGCAGTTCCGCGGATCCCGTCTCGAATCGCTCCCGGGTGATCGAGCCTTCCTCGATGAGTCGATCCGAGTACGTCTTGAGGACGGGGGGATGTTGCTTGATCTTCTTGTACAGCAAAGGCTGGGTGAACATGGGCTCATCGCCCTCGTTGTGGCCATACTTGCGGAAGCACCACATGTCGATGACGACGTCGTTCTTGAACTTCTGGCGATAGTCCAGCGCGAGCGTGGCGATAAACGCGCACGCCTCGGGGTCGTCGCCATTGACGTGGAAGATGGGGCACTCGATCATCTTGGCGATGTCGGTGCAGTATGGACCACTGTGCGAGTCGTGAGGGTTGGTCGTGAAACCCACCTGGTTGTTGATGATGATGTGGATGGCCCCGCCAACCTTGTAGCCATCCAGGTGCGTCATGTTGAACGTCTCGGCCACGATGCCCTGACCCGGGAACGCCGCGTCACCATGGATGAGGATGGGCACGCACTGGCTGCGATTTTTGTCCTTGCGGATCCGCTGCTTGGCCCTCGCTCGGCCGATCACCATGGGGTTGGCGAATTCCAGGTGCGAGGGATTGGGTGAGAGCGTCAGCCTGACGTATGCACCGGATTTGGTTTTCTTGTCGTGGCTGTAGCCACGGTGGTACTTCACGTCCCCCGCGCCTTCGGTGAAGTCTTCGACCCACGATTCCTCGAACTCCGAGAAGAGCTGGTCGTAAGATTTCTCCATGATGTTGACCAATACGTTGAGCCGGCCCCGGTGGGCCATCCCGATGGTCAGTTCCTCGATGCCCGACTGGGGGCCATGCTCGATGATCTCGTTGAGCATGGCGTTCAACGATTCGCCCCCTTCGAGGCTGAATCGCTTCTTGCCCTTGTAGCGCACGTTCAGGAAGTTTTCGAGACTGTCCGCCTCGACCAGCTCCGTGAGGATTCGCATCTTCTGTTCAAGGGGCAGTTCGGGTTGATTGCGAACGGACTCCATGCGATTCTGCAACCAGCGCCGCTGATCGCGATCCTGAATATGCATGTACTCGACGCCGATATGCCGGCAGTACGTGTCCTGGAGAATCTGAATGATGTCGCGAAGGGGGGAGGGGTTGGGCAAAGGCAGAATACCCGGGTCCATCAGCTCATCGAGATCGGCCTGGGTCAGGTCGAAGGATTCCAGCGTCAGGTGCTCGGGGGCTTCCCTCGCGAAATGCAAGGGGTCGAGGTCCGCGGCGAAATGCCCGATGTCGCGATAGTGGTACATCAACGAGTCCACTTTGCCCTGGAGCGACTGGGCGATATTGGACACTCCCCCGGATAACCCCCCGGAGAGGCCCCCCTTGGGCAGTGCGGCAGGCGATGCCGACCCCGATGTCGATCGAGAGGTCGATCCGTCCTCAACTGGCGAGGGGGTCTTGAATCCCAGCTCGAAGCCCTGGAAGAAATTCCGCCAGTCCTCGCCCACGGAGGCGTTATCCGCGAGCCATTGCTTGTACATCTGGTCGATGTAGTCGCTGTTGTAGCCATTGATGGACAGTTCGGTCCGTTCCGTGGACATGGGCTCATCCCATCAAGTGAGTGAATGCTTTATTGGTAAGAATGATTGGCCACATGGCCTTAAGGTCTTCATCAAGGGGGGCATTTTACCCATTTCCTCGGGCCATGATTCGCTTCAGGGCCATAATCTCCATCTCTGTTTGTAAAAACCACTCTTCACTGAATTCATGGCTTCTATGTTGTTGTCTTGTAATAGCTCAAAGCAGTGCGATCGGATCAACATCCACCACCATCGCTGCCCCGGGGCGGAGGATGCCATCGTTTCTGGCCCTGGTCATGAACTGTTGCAGCCCGCTGGCGGTTGGAGCGGTGATCTCGATCTGGTGGCGGTGCTTGTCCGAGAGCCGGGCGATGGGGCAGGGAGCAGGGCCTCGCAATCGCATCGATTGATCGAGCAGGGGGCGCAGGCGGTCCGCGGTCTGCCTCGCGCTGGCGATGCACTTCTCCAGGTTGCGATCACGCAAGACGATCCGGACCATCCTGGCGAAGGGGGGCAAGCCGCATCGTTCGCGTTCGGCCATTTCGATCTGGGCGAACCGCACGAAATCATGAGCCGCGGCCAGGCGAATCGCCGGGGCGTGGGGGCTGAACGTCTGCACGATGGCGAGCCCCGGGAGTGAACTTCTCCCGCACCGACCCGCCACTTGATTGACGAGTTGGAACGTCCGTTCGGTGGCCCTGAAGTCTGGCAAGTTAAGCGCAGTGTCGGCGTTGATCACGCCCACCAGCCTGACTCCCGGAAAATCCAGGCCCTTGGCGATCATTTGCGTGCCCACCAGCAGGCGGACCTCGCCCTTGCCGAAGCGTTCCAGGGCATCGTGAAAATCGCGCGAACCTTGCATGGTGTCCGAATCCACGCGGAGCATCGTGTCGCCCTCGATGAGCTGGGGGAACTTGTTGCGCAGTTCCTCCTCGACGCGTTGGGTGCCGAGGCCGAACGTGGTGATTTTCTTGCCGCAATCGGGACACGTCGTGGGCAGGCGCTGTTCCGTGAAGCAGTGGTGGCATTGCACGAAGCCCCCCGCGCCCCCTGCACCGAGGCGTTTGGACTTGTGGTAGACGCTGGTGACGTCGCAATGGTCGCATGCCATGACGTAGCCGCACGTCTGGTCGGGGCAGGCGATGTAGTTGGCGTAGCCCCGGCGGTTCAGCAGCAACAGGATCTGGCCCTTCTCATCGAGCGTGCGGCCGATTGCCTCTTGTAATGTTGCGCCGAGCAGATGCAC
>JAPULD010000272.1 GCA_027295365.1 Planctomycetota bacterium | reverse complement strand
GCCGGATCCTTTTCCCGGATGATCCTCGCCGCATCGTAAATCGTCACCTGCGACAGGTCGTAGGGCAGGCTGCCGGTCAGCATCTCATACAGAACGATGCCGAGTGCGTACACGTCGCTGCGCGTGTCCAGGTCGGTCGGGTCGCCCTCGCATTGTTCCGGGCTCATGTATTGCAGCGTCCCGATGATCTCATTGACGTTCGTTTGCAGGGTGGTGACGGCCAAGTCCGAGTCGGTCGAACGCGCCACGCCGAAGTCGATGATCTTCGGCTCGCCGGTCGAGTCGACGAGGATGTTTCCCGGCTTGAGGTCGCGGTGAATGATTCCCTTCTGGTGGCCATGGTGCACGGCGTCACAAACCTTCGCGAAGAGATCGAGCCGCTCGCGGGTGCCGAGCTTCTTCTCCTCGACATAGTTCGAGATGGGTTTGGCGCCGGGCACGTATTCCATCGCGAAGAAGGGCACGCCACCCTGACCATCGTCGTGCGTGCCGGCCTCGTAGACCTGAGCGACGTTGGGATGGCGGAGCCGTGCGAGGAGTTGCGACTCGAACTCGAAGCGGCGGAGGGCCGAACGCGACGTGATGCCCTTCTTCATGACCTTGAGCGCGACGTGCCGGCGGGGTTGATCCTGGACTGCCTCGTAGACCGTGCCCATGCCACCCGAGGCGATGATGCGCTTGATTCGGTACTTGCCGATGCGGTCGGGAAGCGGGTCGGCTGCATCCTTTATGAGGGTCGGTCGGTCGGGGAGGTTCGGGGCCGGTTGCCTTTCGGCAGGAGAGGCCTTGATCGCATCGGAATCGGGTGTGCCGGTCAAGTCGGGTTCATCGGTCACTGGCGTGCTCCGTGTCGATGTCGGCCGAGCGGTCAATCGAGTGCCTTCTGGAGTGTCTTTCTTTGACTCCCACTTTCTAAACCGACATTTTCCACATGACCCTTGCCCGGCCCCCGCCGAGCTATCCGATCACAAGTCTAACACACCGCATCCGGAACCCCAAGTTGCAGTCACTTGCTTCTGACGGAAATTGACGGTGGTGGGGATCGGCAGGCGATCAGAGTAGATACCAAAGACGCATCCCGAGACCGACGATGGTGATGACGATGGCCACGATTCGGCTCAACGTGAGTTCTTCTCTGGCGTACCTCATGATCGCCTGGGTCGCTTCAAAGGCATATCCCTGTCCCTGCTACGTGGGGGCCAAGGAGTAGCCCAGATCGACATCGTCCAGGGCATCCCGTTTCAGGATGCCGGCCATGCCGATCGAGACGTCGCTTTCCCTGAGACCGACGTGCCAGAGGCCATGTCCATGTTGCTCGTAGCTGGCGAGGGGGCCATCCTGCAAATAGCGTTCGGCGTCCTCGAGATTGCGAACGCCCTTGTCCCCGATGTTCTCAATGAATGACGGCTCGTTCAGCAAGCGCAGGATAAAGTCCGCATCCCCAAGGCAGAAGGGCCGGATGGTCAGTCGCTTCGTCTCAATTCGCAAATCCATGGGGGTTCATTTTTCATCATCATCACGAAGTGAGGAATCTTCTGTCTCGGAGCGAGTTCTCCGGGAGGCTCTCAGGCTGACGACTCCGGCAATGCGGCGATCGCATCGATCTCGATGAGCACGCCATGGTGCAGGTCGCGCGTGGGGATCACGACCCGCGCGGGTCGGTGGGCTCCGAAGAATTCGGCATAGACCTTGTTGAATCTTCCCCACAACGAAATGTCGCTGATGTAGACGCTGACTTTCAAGGTGAGATCGAGACGGCTTCCGGCGGCCTCAAGAATCGACGTGACGTTGGTGAGGGCCATCAGACCTTGCTGTTCGATGTCGCCCTCGGTGACTGACTGACCCGTCTCTGGATCAATTGGCAACTGGCCCGAAACGTACACGAGCCCCTGATGGACGACCGCCTGGGAATAGTGGCCCCCCGGCGTGGGAGCCTGATCGGTGATGACAAATTCCATGCGATTCCTTCCGTCAGATTGGACGACTCCATTCGAGATCTCGTCATTCGGTGTGAACTCGATGTGGAATGGACCGCCTTGAGTCCCGGAATGGCGATCTGGCCTGATCGAGAGCAAGTATCACGTTTCGATGGACCGCTGTCCACTCTGGAAACGCTGCAGTGAATCTTCTACTAACTTCCGTTCATGGCCGCGATGTTTGTTTCTCCGAGGCGAATCTTTGTGTTTTTGCCAGGATTCAGGTTAAGCTAAGAAAATCATGAAACGGCGGGTGTACAGCTTGATCGTCGACTGGGAAGAGTCGGGTGGGAATCCGGCAGGAAAGGGAATGAAGATGAAAACAAACATGTTTACCGTGGTGATGGTTGGTGTGGTGATGATGCTCTTGCCGATCGCATCAGTGACGCAAGGCGATGTCCTGAAAGACAACTTCAACGATGGTCAACGCAGTTCGATCTGGAAGATTATCAAACAGGGGACGAAGGTCAAAATTCGCGAAAAGCACGGCCATCTCGAATCGAAGAGCATCGAGCCGGGGGGAGGTTCCTTTGGAAAAGGGTATGTTTCGAAAGGATGGAAGTTCAAGTTCACGAAAGACTACAAGATCAAATTCAAGTACCATCTTGATGTCCTTGCAACAAACGGGAACCGCGAGACGAACGTCGGGATCGTAGTGTTCCCCAGCGGTCCCGTGGAATACGTCAGCATCGGCGTCTCGCAAGTTGCCAGCGGGAGGTATCTGTATTTCGAGGTGTTTCAGGGTGGGAATGTCATCGACTACGAGGAAGTCTTTGTTCCCAACGCGACGGGAACCATCAAGGTCAAGTACAACGCCAGTAAAGATCGCCTCGATATTTTTCTCGATGGAGTGCGGAAACTTCGGATTCGCCATCTCCTTCAAGGCGTGGACACCGGCAATGGAACCGCGGAACTGGCGATCGGGGCGGATCGACTCGGGTTTGTGGAGTGGCGATGGCGGGAAGCCTGGCTCGACGATTTCGTGATCCGAGGCCGGATCATCGACTAGTGCCATTGCATTCGACGATCGCCCGAAACGGATCCTACTTCGGAGGCCAACTCATCTGCGCGGCATGTCGTTGAAAATGACCGTCCAATCAGGAGCGCATGCTTCAAGTGAGAACGGCATCATTCTCTGAAGAAAAGAATCCGATGTGAAACTTGGTTTCGATTGAGTTCTTCGGAAACGAATGACCTGGCACGCGATCGCCGGATGGATTGCCACAATTTTGCACCGAGATATCGGCCGGTTATTCCTTGACAATCAAGCAGTTGGCTACGTTAGTGTCGATGTGCATTTTTGGAGGGCACGAAAATGGTTTCAATCTCCAATGGTCAGTGATATTCTGGAGCTGCGCCGGATATGTGATTCGGGCGAAATCTATTGGAAGGAATCGGGCACCAGCCCGGTAAACAGGAGAAGGTACATGAAGGTTACGAACCTGACGATCGTCGTGCTCGCGATGGTGGCGACACTGTTTTCTCCCTTCGGATCCACGACCCTGGGCGATGTGATCAAGGACAACTTCAACGACAACCAGCGTGG
>JAPULD010000271.1 GCA_027295365.1 Planctomycetota bacterium | reverse complement strand
GTTGACGGTGCCATCGGAATCGAGATCGTAGATCGAGTCGGTCTCCCCCCACGCCGCCTTGAGCCCATCCACCGTGAGCAGGGGCATATTGTCAAGCGACGCTTGGCCCTTCTCACCTTGGGCAGCGAGCACCTGCAACAGATCACTGACGTTGACCTGGCCATCCTTGTTGACGTCGTAGGCGAGGTTGCCTGACTCCATCGCCAACATGACTCCTTCGATTGTGATCGGCGCATCGGGGTGATGCATCGTGCCGCCCTCGGCGAGCAGTTTCAACAAATCGTTGACGTTGACGGTGCCATCGGAGTTGAGATCGTAGACCGAATCGGTCTCACCCCACGCCGCCTTGAGCCCATCCACAGTCAGCATGGGCATATTGGACACATCCACTTCCGGCAATGCGGGGGGCGTTATTGACTTGAGAGAATCAATCCGATTCTGGATCGTACGTGAAGGTGAGGAATCGCGGTTCGTCCCACCTTCCTTGATCGACCCATCAGCGTGACGGATGGCCTGGGCATTGACAGTCCTGCCGCTCAAGGATTGCATCAAAGAGGATTCAGGGCCCGGGATTGAACGTGCGTGCATGAGTGACTCCTGAGAATGTGCAGGAGACACAGGGCAAATGCCATGCCTCGGCATGGCATCGTTGAAGCGTCTGAATCATGGCTTGGAACCAACAATATCACGTCGAAATTGCGCGAGGGGCGAAAGCTGCGCGATGAAACGCCACCTCAGGACTGGTCGTCTTCACCCCACCCCTTCGAGGGTTTGCGGCGGGGAAGCGGGATGGCCTGATCAGAATCCTGACCCTCGGATGACGTGATAACGGGATCGACCTTCACGCCCTTGAAGCCATGCGCAATGAGATAGATCTCCGTGGACTCGCTGCGACTGGCCTGAGGGGAAAACCCCTTCACCTTGGTGAACATGCTGCGAGCCTTCTGCAACAACTCGGAATACGCCTCACCCTCGAATACCTTGATCACCAGATTCCCGCCAGGATTTCCGCCCCCGGAACGCTCACCCCCGGAATCTGAACTGCTTATTTGAGATTCAGGTGGACGCAACAATTCGCCGCACCGATCCAGCAAGGCATTACAGAGCCTGATCGAGGCATGATGATCGCAGGCACGATCCCCCGTCGTCGAAGGAGCCATGTCCGACAAAAGCACATCAAACCCCCGGAACCCCCGGCTCCCCAGGTCAGTATTGGAATCGTTATTCTGGTCTTCATTTGCGAAAGGGGCGTACAACTCCTCGATCGGGATCGTCGTGAAGTCACCCTGGACGAGGTGGATGTTTTCTTCCTTGAAGTTGTCCTCGACGGCCTGGAGATCGATCCCCACGACCAGCCCTTTGCCTTTCTTGGTGACGACCCGGCTCGCCACGACCTGCAGCCAGCTCCCGGGGGCGCACCCCGCATCGAGGACGTAATCGCCCTTTCTGAGGATGTTCTTCTTGTCGTCAATCTCGATGAGCTTGAAGGCCGCTCTGGAGCGATAGCCCTGATCCTTGGCCTTGTGAAAGAAATGGTCATGTATTTCGCGAGCCATGGTTACAGCGTAGGCTGCACGGCCATGCCCGGGAATTCCGAAGACATTTTGAGATTGAAAGTATGTCCCCAATGCCGCTACGACCTGCGGGGGCAGGTGGAGTTTCATTGCCCGGAATGTGGTTATGAATACGATGCGGAGACGTTCGTCCTGAGCGGGTGGTATGCCGGATCGGAGCCGACGATCCGATTGCTAATCGGAACTTTGGTTTTTTCGATGTTATTTTGCAGCTTGCTTTTGGATCATCGCGTCCTGGATTGGCTTGGAATCCTCTACCTCATTGTCATAGGCCTCGGATCAATCAGTTTGGTCGTGAAATGGCGGCATTATCGCTATCCGCGTGAGCAGTCGCACACCATGCAGACGATCATCCGTTCAGTAGGATTTCAACGTGTGACGGATGGCCGGATCGAGCCGTTGCGGCCCTGGCTCGCGATTCATGAAGTTCGCGTGACTCATTCTCGACGCATGTTCAAGAGAGTGACGATCCGGGATCGCACTCAGGTCAGGGCCACACGCCCAGAAGTGGAGATCCTCGTGAACATGAACGACTGTCTATTGTTGAAACTGGCCAAGCGGATCCGAGGCTACATTTCCGGGACCGAGGGAGACGATGGGTGAGCGATCGGACATCCTGCGACTGAAGGCCTGTCCCCAATGCGATTACGACCTCGTCGGCCTGCCGGGGGCGCACGCCTGTCCCGAGTGCGGTTTCGAGTACGACGAATCGACGTTTCGGCTCGATGTCTGGCCGCTTGATGACGAACCCAAGCTCGGAGCATTGGTGTTCAACGGGTTGCTGACGCTCATGATGTTGTTGTTGTCGATCGCGCTGATTGGAGCGGGAAGTACAATCCTCTGGTGGCAGACCTGGCCCTTCTTCTGTTTGTTGGTGTTCGCCGGGAGCTTTCTGGTCATGTGCCGCCGCACGGTGCTGCACTTGAAAGGTCGAACAAGCAGTACGCTGGTTTTGTCGAAAAGGGGCTATCAGCGGGTTTGGGACAACGTCCCCGGGAAATGGACGACTTGGGAGAACCTGCCTACGCGTATGATACGTCGTTTGCGGAGGAGGCGATGGCGACTGCTTCTCAAGACTGGCCCGTGGAGGCGATTTTTCGATGCTCAAGTGTCGTACGTGTTCAAGGCGGACAAGAGAACCGCGGCGGCGGTTCGGAAGCGATTGCGTCAATTCAGTGACCCGGCGAATCGTCCTTAAGGCACGAAGATCT
>JAPULD010000270.1 GCA_027295365.1 Planctomycetota bacterium | reverse complement strand
TTTCCAATTCTTTCACTGGATTTTCCATCATCAGGGTCGAAACGTGACCCCGACCTCCAAACCACGGGACGATGCCACCCTGGTGACCAGCGGGCCCTACCGCTTTATCCGCCATCCGATGTACAGCTTCGGGCTGATCCTTTTTCTTTCCATTAGCCTGCTCAGCTCCAGTTGGTTTCTCGCCCTGAGTGGTTTCGTGGGCTTCACGTTGCTGGCCCTGCGCACCCGGGTGGAGGAGCGACGCCTAGTCGAGAAATTCGGCGAGGATTACCGACACTACCAACGCACCACGGGCCAATTCCTGCCCCGATTGTTCTCGTCGGCATCGCCCAGGAATGCCCGTGCCTCATGAGCGTCTGAATCGGTACCATGGGTCGTCCCTCTGGCGATGCCCCATGACCCTCTTCAGGAACGACGCCCATGACCCCCGACGCCTTTGTCCAGGAATTCCACGATGCCAAAGCCAGCGCGATCCTGAGAACCGACGACCCCGACGTGATTCGCCCCGCCATGGATGCGGCCATCAAGGGCGGATTCAAAATCATTGAATTCACGTTGACCTGCCCCGATGCATACGAACATATTGCGCATTACGCCCAGCGTGACGATCTCATCGTCGGGGCGGGCACCGTGCTGAGCGTCGAGCAAGCCCAGCGCAGTGTCGAAGCCGGCGCGAGATGTCTGGTGTCCCCCGTCATGGATCGGGAAATCATCGAAACAGCGAATCGACTTGGCGTCGCCTGCATGCCCGGGTGCCACACCGCCACGGAGATGTTCGAGGCCCATCGCGCCGGGGCTCAGCTGTGCAAGCTTTTTCCGGCCCCCGGGACTGGCCCTACGTACGTCAAGTCGATCCTGGCCCCGATGCCATTTCTCAAGATCGTGCCCACCAATGGAGTGCATCAAAACAATGCTCAGTCGTACCTGAAGGCAGGGGCCTACGCCGTGGGCTTTACCACCGCCCTCTTCGACCCCAACGACTTGAAGGCATACAAGTTCGATTCAATCGAGGCGCGAGCAAGGAACTTGCTGGATGCGGTTCGCTCGCCGCTCGTCACTTCCTGAAACTGAAATAACTTGCCGGGCTTGACGGATCCGTTTCAATGGATGCGATGTTGCATCGCTTCGCACCGGGCAAGCGAATTGGGTGGGCCGCGGATCCATCAAATCGGAGTTTGAGGACTGGGATTGATCGGGTATGCTTGAATCATCTGATCGAGCGTTCTCCTGACAAGGACAGTCCATGCCTGAAACGAAACCTTCCAAAATATGCGTGCATTGTGGCGAGGATTGCTCCGCCCAGCCTCGCATCAAGGACAGCCACGACAATTACTATCACAAGATCTGCCATGAGGCGGCCGAACAGCATGGCCTGCCCAAGGAGACCGTCGCCAAGTCAACGCCTCCCGCTCCGGAACCGCCAGATGCAGCTTCCTTTGCCAACGATGAGCCGATTCCACTCGCGGATGAACCATCAGCAGAGTTGGATGATTCAAGTGAGCTCCAATCCCCGGACAAGCCTTTTTCCGACCTCCCTTCCTTGATGGACGACAGCGAAGATGATGGGATGATCCTCGACGATTCCGATGGCGTCGGCCTGGAGATGGATGACAGCTTCGGCGATTGATCGCTCCTGTCCCCCTCAACTTCAATTTCCCCTGAGTACGAATACCCGGTAACGCACCCCCGGCTTGGTCGGTAGGTATCATCATGACGTGATCAACCTACGACAACACGTCAGGAGTGGTTTTTGCATGACTTCATGTTCTTCCGTGACACGCCTTCTTGCTGGCTTGCTCGTGAGTGTGATCATGTATGCGCCTGCTTCGATGCTGCAAGCCGCGCCATCGGATGCAACGATTGAGGCTGATGCCAGGGAAAAAATCAAGGCGCTCCTGAACGAATTCCATGAAGCGGGGAAGTTCCCCGGTGCTTCTATCGGATTCGTACTGCCCGACGGGACCAACGACAGCGTGTGCGTGGGCCTCGCATTCAAGGAAACCGATACCGCCATGACGAGCGAACATCGGCTCATGGCGGGAAGTACCGGCAAGACCTTCTTTGCCGCCCTGACGCTGCAACTCGTGGATGAAGACGTGCTTGATCTGGATGCAAAAATCTCAACCTGGCTGGCCAATGAGGAATGGTTCGAGCGTCTGCCCAATGCCAATGACATCACGTTGCGCATGCTGCTCAACCACACCAGCGGCATCCCCCGCTACGTCATGATGGAAGAGTTCACGCGGACCATGATGGAAGACCCGGACCGGCGCTGGATGTGGCCCGAAATTCTGGCCTTTGTGTTCGATATGGAGCCGCTTTTTCCCGCGGGTGAAGGTTGGTCCTACGCGGACACGAATTTCATCGTAGCGGGTTACATCGTCGAAAAGGTGACGGGGGAGTCATGCTACAACCAGATTTACAATCGAATCCTCAGGCCCAACGAACTCTGGGACATCATCCCCACGTCAAGTCGCGATCTGATGGGCATGTCGGGTGGTTACGTCAACGTGACAAGAAACCTCTTGAACCTCAAGGAAGAGAATGTCATCCATGAAAGCCGTTACGTCTTCAATCCCCAATTCGAATGGGCGGGAGGCGGGTACGCCTGCACGACCAAGGCTCTCGCCCAGTGGTCGGCGTTGCTATACAAGGGCGATGTCCTCAGCGACGCGATGAAGAAGGAAATGCGAAACAGCGTCGAGGCGCAGCTCGGCCCCGGTTCACGCTACGGTCTTGGCCTCATGTATCGCCCCAGCGATCTGGGCGACGTCATCGGACACGATGGCTACTTCCCGGGCTACCTGACCAACATGAGCTATTACGCCGATCATGATCTCGCCCTCTCGATTCAGGTCAACACGACCAAGATGAGCCGCGAGATGAACCCCCGGACGATGACGAGACTGCTCGACGAGTGTGCGAAAGCGATTGTGGGAGTCGAATAGAGTTCGATCCACTCGCTTCATGTGCCACGGCTCTGTGAGCCGTGCTTCTTGGTTTGGTTTCAGATGCAAAAGCATGGCCGGCACGGCCATGGCACAAAGTTGAAGCCTTGCTCAATACGACTTCGCCCAAAGCACGCGTTGGGGGCTCTCCCCGCCATCAAAGGGACAGACGCCCGGCTCGTGGCAGTTGTCCATCTGGCCTTCCATGGGAATGCAACGGATCGAGACACTCAGATCCTTGTTGATCTGCTTCTCGACTTCTTCGCTGCCCGACCAATGCGTCAGGGCGAAGCCGCCGTGGATTTCGGGGCGTTGCGGATCCTTGGATTTGGCGGTGAAGAAATCGTAAAACTCTTCCTTGTCGTCGATGACGCGTGTGTATTCGGCCCTGAATGCCTTGGCCTTTTCCAATATTTTGTTCTGAATTTCTTCAAGGATTGAAACAGCATTGGCCAGGAACTCAGCCCGGGGAACGCCCGCCTTGTCCTTGGGGGATTTATCGCGTCGAGCCATGAACACCGAGTCGGCATCCATATCGCGCTGACCGACTTCGATCCGAATGGGCACGCCTTTCTTTACCCACGACCAGATCTTGTCGCCCCCTCGCATGTCACGTTGGTCCATGTGCACACGGATGGGCTTGCCGTCATACATGGTGCCCTGCAACGCATCCCGCAACGTGTTGCAATACTCAACGATCGCCTCGGGATTGTCAGACTTGAACGTGATGGGAATGATCACCACGTGGTGGGGCGCGAGCTTGGGAGGCAAGACCAGCCCATCGTCGTCGCCGTGCGTCATGACCAACGCGCCGATCATTCGGGTCGTCATGCCCCATGAAGTCGTCCAGGCTTTGACCAGCTTGCCATCGGCATCGGAATATTCGATGTTGAACACCTTGGCGAAATTCTGACCCAGAAAATGCGACGTACCGGCCTGCAACGCCTTTCGATCCTGCATCATCGATTCGATGGTGTACGTGTCTTCGGCCCCCGGGAATCGCTCCGAGGATGTCTTGGGACCCTTGATCACGGGAATCGCACAGAAATCCTCGGCGAATCTCGCGTACACCTCGTGCATGCGATGGGTCTCCTCGATCGCCTCTTCCTTCGTGGCGTGGACGGTGTGCCCTTCTTGCCAGAGGAATTCCGAAGTCCTCAGGAACAACCTTGTGCGCATCTCCCAGCGCACGATGTTGCACCATTGATTCATCAAGATGGGCAAATCGCGATACGACTGCACCCACCTGGAAAAGGCTTCATTGATGATCGTTTCGGAAGTGGGCCTGACGATGAGCGGCTCATCGAGCTTCGCCTCGGGATCGGGAATCAACCCCCCATCGGGACCCGGGATCAGCCGATAGTGCGTGACGATCGCGCATTCCTTGGCGAACCCCTCCACGTGCTCGGCTTCCCGCTCAAAATAACTCAACGGGATGAACAACGGAAAGTAGGCGTTGGTGTGCCCCGTGGCCTTGAACATGTCGTCGAGCTGACGCTGCATGTTCTCCCAGATCGCGTACCCCCAGGGCTTGATGATCATGCAGCCGCGCACGGCCGAGGCTTCGGCCAGGTCCGCGGCCTTGATGACCTGCTGGTACCACTCGGGGTAATTTTCTTCACGAGTCGGGCTGATGGCGGTTTTTTGTTTGGACATGGCAAAGTGTCTTGGGGGTGCGTGCCGAGGCATGATGGCTTCGGGCTTTATTCTGAATGGTGATCTCGAAGGCTAGAAGTATGGCGATCTCTCGCCTCGTGGCAAGGGACCACAGAAATTCAATTGGAATCGGATACCGGCCCCCGTCCCCCGGCCCACGGCCTCGGCTCTACACTGTTGACCATGAATTCCCTGGCCGAATTGCAGTACGATGGATTCACCATCATTCCTGATGTCCTGGACCAAGGTCAGGTGGAATCATTGCGAGCCTCGATTCGGGTGATCGAGGAAGCTGAGCCGGTGCATCAACGCAAGGGGTCGATGTACGCCATTCGGAATCTCATGGACGTCGTTCCCGCGGTCCGAGAGCTGGCCTCATCCGATTCGGTGCGTCACCTGATTGAATCGAGACGGGGAGTCTCAGCGTTTGTCGTCCGCGCGATCCTCTTCGACAAGTCACCCGATGCGAACTGGAAAGTCACATGGCACCAGGACACGGCCATCGCGGTGCAGGAACGGGTTGAGGTTCCCGGGTTCGGTCCCTGGTCGATCAAGGAAGGCATCCATCACGTCCGCCCCCCGGCGGATGTCTTGGCAAACATGCTGACCATTCGCCTGCATCTGGATGATTGCGACGAGTCGAATGGGGCGTTGCAGGTACTTCGGGGTTCGCATCGTCATGGATTTCTCTCCAGCGAACAACTTACATCACTGCGAGCACGGGCCCAACCAATATTATGTTGCATTCCTCAAGGCGGTGCGTTGCTGATGAATCCGTTGCTGGCTCACGCTTCATCCTCGGGGGACAGCCCTTCTCGGCGCCGCGTCATTCATCTCGAACATGCGTACGAACCCCTACCAAACGGATTGGAATGGCATCGCGCCTGACCTGGCCACGCCGGGGCTGTACAATCCGCATCCATGCGACATGCCATCCCCAGCTTAACTCACATTCGCCATCTTATGGCGGACATCAAGATCGCGCACAGCATCTTCGCCTTGCCTTTTGCGTTAATGGCCTCGTTCATGGCCGCGGCTCCCCAAGGCACAAGCCTCGACTGGAATCGATTTGCCGGCCAACTCGTGCTCATCGTCCTGGCCATGGTCTTCGCCCGGACCGCGGCGATGCTCGCCAATCGGCTGCTCGACATGGATATCGACGCGAAGAATCCCCGAACGCAAGGCCGAGCCTTGCCCAGCGGGAATCTCTCGCCCCGACAAGTCTTTCTCACGTCGATGCTCGCGGCCGGTCTCTTCATGGGGACCTGCCTTCTGTTCGGCGTTTTCTATGACAACTGGTGGCCTGCCATGCTGGGCATCCCGGTCCTGTCCTGGATCTGCGCCTACGCGATGGTGAAGCGGTTCTCGGTGTTGTGCCACCTTTACCTTGGCTCAAGCCTGGCCATCAGTCCCATCGCGGCGGCGATCGCCATTCAACCCGATTCAATCATGAGCCAACCGGCTCTCTGGTTGCTGGCAGGCATGGTGCTGGGCTGGGTGACGGGATTCGATGTCATCTACGCATTGCAGGATATTGAAGTGGATCGCGAGGAAGGGTTGCACAGCCTGCCCAGCAAGCTGGGCATGACCCGCGCCCTCTGGATCAGTCGCCTCCTGCATCTTTTCGCGATTGCCTGCCTGATCGGCGCGTGGTGGGTGGATGCCCGTTTCGAGACGCTGTTCGCGATCGGCATCGGGATCGTCACCGCCCTGCTTGTATACGAACACGCCACCGTCGCGAAATGGGGTACGACGAAGATGGCCCTCGCCTTCTTCACGCTCAACGGAATCATCTCCTGCGTGCTGGGGGCATTGGGCATCGCTGACATCGTGATCTAGTTGTCCGACTGTTTCTCTTTGGGCACCAGGTAGTCGTCGGTCACTTTCCAGTAGCCACCGGACTCACGTTGAAGAGGTCGGCCATGCTCGGCCCCGGCCTTGTAGTGCCCCTTGAGCACCAGGATGACATCCGAAAGCACCGCCGGGTTGTCTATGAAATAGGCGTGCCCGACGAACCCCGACTTGACGCGGGCATCGATGAACTGCAAATCCTCGTACTCGAACAACACCTGCTTGTCCTGTTTCGTCAGCAAGTTGGAACCGAGTTGGCCCAGACGGGCGATGCTCCCGAACAGCCACGAGGAGAGACCGATCGCCTTGTCGTCCGGGGACAGGTACATCACGAAGCAATCGAGGGCATCAATGACTCGTTCGGACCCGATCCGCTGCTGGGTGACGTCCCAGTCGAGGTCGGGGGCCGCGATGATGACGCTGCCCAGTCGGCCCGAATCCTTTCCACCCCGGGCCCGGTAATCGATCCACAGTTCGCGAAGCGTGGTCAGGACGACGTCGGTGCCACGGCTGTGACCGAGGATGTGAATCCGCCGAATGTCGGGGCAATCGTGGATGATGTTTATCAATTGCTTAAGGTGAAAGACCGTGAATTCGCTCGACTCGCGATCGTAGTTGTATCCCTGGAGTAGCCCGGGATGACCGGCAGGCCATGAATAGAGAATGGGCACGCCCTGGCGTCCCAGAAAGTGCCAGAGTGTGGCCATGCGATAGGCCGCATCCTCGAAGGTGTTGTTGAATCCGTGCACGTAGATGTACACGTCCTTGACGGGCGACATCGCCAGCCTGGAATTCAGCAGTTCGATCGCCTCCTTGGTCGCCGATTTCAGATTCTCAAGGTATTCAGGCGGCGCGAAGAGTTTGTCGTCGACGACGATGGATGCCGGACTTGAGTGTGGGAGCCTCACGATCTCCTGGACCTGACCAAGTTTCAACGGCACGGGACGTGGCCGTTCCCGGATGGCGCTGGCCTCGACGAGGTCGGCCCACGTGGTACCGTGGCTTCCCATTTCGACCGTGGCCACGCCCAATGCGAGCGAGTGAGAACGGTGGTAGCCATAGTGATGTTGCCCATTGTTCTTCATTTCACGGATGCGATCCGTGGCATAGACGATCTCGACATTTGGAGTCTGGAAGACTTCAGGTACTTCGTCGTAAGGATGCTTACCCGTGGCCCAGTAGAGGTTCGGCGTAGGAGCAAGGGTCGGCCCGGAACAGCCCGCGACGATGATCACCATAAGAAGCGGAAGAAGAACGATCGACCGGTTTGAGGTATGAGTCATGATGGAGCTACTTCTCGTGATGATACGGTCTTCAGCCTCTTGGCTTCGAACCGAACGGATTCGACACGTTCGATTCTTTCGTACCGCCTGGCTCACTGACGGAGATTGAAACGAGGTCAGTCAATCATCCTTTATTCACTCGTCTCTATCTGAGGGCGGCACCAGGTAGTCGTCGGTCACCTTCCAGAAACCACCGGACTCGCGTTGAAGAGGTCGGCCGTGCTCGGCCCCGGCCTTGAAATTACCTTTGAGCACCAGGATGATGTCCGAGAGCACCGCAGGATTGTCGATGAAGTAGGCGTGCCCGATGAATCCGGTGTCAACCCTCGCGTCGATAATTTGCAATTCTTCGTTTTGCGCAAGCATCTCCTGCTGTTCTTTGGTTAAGAAACTCGCGCCAAGTTGGCCGATCCTGGCCAGGCTTGCGAAAAGCCAACTGGAAATTCCGATCGCCTTGTCCTCGGGGGAGAGGTACAGCACAAAGCAGTCAAGCCCCTGGATAACTCGCTCCGCCGAAATCCGTTGCTGGGTGACTTCCCAGTCAAGATCGGGGGCCGCGATGATCACGGCGCCCAGACGTCCCGAAGACTTCCCCCCCCTGGCTCGGAAATCGATCCACATCTCCCGCAACGTCGTCATCACGACATCCGTGCCTCGGCTGTGGCCGATGATGTGAATACGATTGATGTCAGGGCAATGGTGAATGATTTCCGTCAATTGCTTGAGATGAAAGATGGTGAACTCGCTCGATTCCCGATCGTAGTTGTACCCCTGGAGCAAACCCGGATGACCGGCGGGCCAGGAATACAGCAAGGGAACGCCTTGGCGACCCAGAAAATGCCAAAGCGTCGCCATCCGGAATGCCGCATCTTCGAATGTGTTGTTATATCCATGAACATAGACGTACACATCCTTGACGGGTGACATGGCCAAACGGGCATTCAACAGTTCGACGGCCTGGGCCGTGGATCGGTCGAGGGCGGTCACGTACTCCGGTTTCTCGACAAGGTCATCGCCGACCACGTCGAGCGGAGTGTTCGAGGGCGGAAGCCGGACGATTTCCTGGACCTCACCCATGGTCAACGGAATTGTTCTGGTCCGTTCCTTGACGATGCTGGCGGCCTTGATGTCTTCCCAGGTCACGCCTTCACGGCCCATCTCGACCGTGGCGATCCCCATGGCCAGCGAATGCGAACGGTGATAGCCGTAATGATGCTGCCCGTACTTGTCGGTTTCACGGACGCGATCCGTGGCGTAGATGATCTCGACGTTGGGCGTCTGGAAAACCTCGGGCACCTCGTCGTAGGGATGCTCGCCCGTCGCCCAATAGAGGTTGGGCGTCCGGGCCAGGACAGGTCCGGCGCACCCTGAGCCAACCAGAACCACCATTAAGAATGAGCATGCACTCGCCAACTTCCACAGTCGTCGCATTACGCTTTATCCTCTCGTGATGCATACCGCATCGTTGTTTGGTCTGACTATCGTACCGACAGAGTCATACACTCCAAGACTACAAAGGTATTCAAGCCTATCTTCCGATAATGATCTTCGTATTCATCGGGAATGCAAAGTTTGAGGCTATTCTCATGGAAAGAACAAACACAATAAGAATTTTCTATATTGTGATCTATCGCTAACAAGGTGGTGCCAAACTCCAACCCTGAGTCGAATCATGACACACCCTGATTCACCCTCCTCCAAGCCCCTTCCGATCCGAGCCACGATCGGCCTGTCCCGACTTGCGCTCTGGATGATCCTGGCCATCGTCATCCTCGTCCTCGGGATCTGGGCCACCATGGCGATTCGGTTCTCCAACCTGCCCACCGAGACATTCCGCCTGATCGCGGCGGGCCTTTACCCCATCGGCTGGCTTTTCGCATTCATCTACTTCAAGAAGCGACTTCGAACCGCGTTGGCGTTCATGATCGTGTTTGCGGGAATCGTCGTGTGGTGGAACCTGATTCCACCTTCGCATGACCGTGACTGGACGACCGACGTGGCAGTGCTCCCTCACATCAGTTGGGAAGGCGATCGATTCACGGTTCACGATCTTCGAGCGTTTGAATACCGATCCGAAGAGGACTACGACGTTCATTACGTGGATCACACGTACGACATGAACGAGATTGCGTATCTCGATTTCGTCATGTCAGATTGGGGCTTGCATGAAGTCGTCCACACCATGTTGTCGTTTGGGTTCACGGATGGTGAACATCTTGTCCTTTCCATTGAATCCCGCCGCGAACAAGGGGAAGCCTGGTCAGGACTGAAAGGGCTCTTCCACCAAGCCGAAGTCATCTACGTGCTGGCGGGTGAGCGAGACTTGCTGGGCCTGCGCACCAACATGCGCAAAGAAGACGTTTACGTCATTCCCACCATTCACCCCCCTGAAAAAGTCAAGCTCGTTCTGCAAAGTGTGCTGGAAACCGTGGACGCCATCGCCAAGCAACCCCGATGGTACAACACCCTCCTGCACAACTGCACCACGGGTTTGCTGCCTCATCTTGAATCCGTTCGCGTCCAGCAAGGATTCGACATGCGGATGATCAAGAACGGCTACATCGCAGAGATCGGCTTCGAGAACGGCACCATCGACACCGATCTGTCCTACAAGGAAGCGGGGCAGTATTTCCACATCAACCAGTATGTTCCGGCGGGGCCTATCCCTGACGATTTCTCGAAGCTGATCCGACCCTATCGCTATGAATTGGACGATTCGGAAAACTGAGCCTGACCCACGCCGGCCAGAACGAGCAGCAGGCCCCACTCTGGGGCAAGTTCAGTATTTGAGTGTTTCCACGGCATGATCCGATACAGAAGGCAATCGCACTCTGGATCGGCGCGATCATCTGCGCGCATCACCCCGATAGGGAAAAGGGCTGCCATGAAGTACGGCACGCTGAAACTCGGATCGTATGGTTTGTCGCTGCTGTTGGTGGTGACGATGACCGGATGCTCGATCGGCCCCCAGACACTGTCGCGCGATCGCGTCAGTTATGGCGATGCTCTGGCCAACTCGGCTCGCCAGGAACTACTTAAGAACATCGTCCGGCTCCGCTATATGGAATCGCCCGTCTTCGTGAGCATCAATTCCGTGGTCAATCAGTATGCCCTGGAGACGACCGTCAATGCCGGTGCCTCGTGGAACTGGGGTGGCCAGTTCGCCGGGACCGGCAATGCCATCGGGGCTACCAGCCGATTTTCGGATCGCCCCACGATCACCTATTCGCCCCTAGTCGGCAAACGCTACACCGAAAGCATCATCACCCCCATCAAACCCGCC
Source organism: Planctomycetota bacterium (assembly GCA_027295365.1). GTDB lineage: Bacteria > Planctomycetota > Phycisphaerae > Phycisphaerales > SM1A02 > JADFSH01. The sequence goes on along the minus strand of JAPULD010000270.1, from coordinate 722 downwards.
TCCCTGATGTCACTGATCGAATCGGGCTGGAAGGTGGAGAGAATCTTCCCGCTGATGGTGCATTCCATCAACGGCATCCGGAACCGTTTCTACGCCGGAAGTACGACTCAGGAGCTCGATCCGAAGTTCAAGCAAATCGTCGATCTGATGGCGGAAATGCAGAACGATGGAACGATCAGTATTCGTGTTCAGAAATCCACGGACGATGAAAAACCGTCATTCGTTTTTATCTTTTCGGGGGCGCACAATGTGGAAGAAGAAGGTCAGATTGGCGAATTGAAGGCGCTGCTGGGCCTGGCCCCTGATGCGGAACGGTATCGAATCGTGTTCGGATCCGCGGCCCGGGACGACACGGAAGTCGCCATCGTGACACGTTCGATTCTGGCCGTGCTGGCTGACATGTCCTCGTACGTACGGGTCCCCGAAGAGCACATGGCGGAAGGTCGTGCCTTGCCCGGAGCCCCCCATGGCGAAGGCATGTCTTTTCCCCTGATCGTGCAGTCGGGAACGAATGAACCGGAGGACGCCTTCATCAAAATCCAGCATCGGGACATCTGGTTCTGGATCGAAGACACGGACATGCAGTCCAAACGCACGTTTCTCCAGCTCGTGATCTTCTCCACGCTGGCCGAATCCCCAGACGCGGCCCAGACCCCGTTGCTGACCATTCCGGCCTGATCAGAGGGAAGTCGCCTCGAAGAGATGCACGTCGTTTCAGCGGG
>JAPULD010000027.1 GCA_027295365.1 Planctomycetota bacterium | reverse complement strand
ATCAATCCGCGACCGTGGAACAGTTGATGCAGCATCGGGCCGGGTTTCCGCAAGGCCTGTCCGACGAAGACGAGATTTACGATTATGAGGACGATGAGTCCGCCAGCGACACTGAACGCCGCGCCCGGTTCGTCGCACGTGCGTTGCAGGCCGAGCCCATCGGGCGCATCGGCGAGGACTTCAACTATTCCAATATCGGCTACGCCGTCGCGGGCCACATCGCTGAACGCTTGACCGGCCAATCGTGGGAACATTTGATGCGCACGGAGGTCTTCACGCCCTTTGGCATATCCTCCGGTGAATTCGGCTGGCCCTACAGTGCCTCCAAGCCACACCAGCCGCGCGGCCACAGCGCCGAGGGCGATGAATTCGTGCCCGCCCCCGACGACTACACGATCGGTCCCGACATCGCGCCGGCCGGCGACGTGCAATGCACCGTGAGCGACCTGGCCACGTACGCGTGGATCCACCTGCAAGGATTCAACGGCATCGACGGTCCCCTTCTCGCTTCGACGTTCAGGCGTCTGCACACGCCGCTCACACCGTCAACCTCAGGTCGAGGCTATGCCTGTGGCTGGAGCCTTCGCGAAGTCGATGGAATCGGCACGGTCCACGATCACAACGGCTCGGGTGGAACGTACTACGCCCACATGGAAATCCATCCCGATTCAAATTTCGTGATCGTCGTGGCCACCAACGTCGGGCTCGAAGGTATGGACATTGCCCAGAAGATCGTGGATACCGTCACATCCAAGTATTCAAATTGATCGGCACCACCATTATTTCCTCGAATCCTTGAGGCACCCATCGGTACAATCGCGATGGGTGCTTTTTTTCGGCGCGCCCTTCATTCGGCACAGGCCACTCTCACTTCATCGAGGATTGTCAAGATGGGCAAATTCAAGGGTTATCGTTTCGCATGCATTCTGAAGTTTGCCCCGGCCTTCCTGGTGGGATTGGCTCTTTCGCAGGTGGCCTTGAGTCAGCAACGCATCTTGACGACCCAGGATCTCAAGCCCTTGTCCTGGCGCTCCGTCGGACCGGCCAACATGGGGGGACGCATCGCGTCGATCGCCCAGGCGCCATCGGATCCGAAGACGATCTTCCTCGGCTACGCCACGGGCGGCCTTTGGAAGTCCACCAACAACGGGACGACCTTCTCCCCGATCTTCGACACTTACGAAACGTCCTCGATCGGAGCCGTGGGCGTCGCCGACGCCCCCGAGAGTTGGTCCGGCTGGGCTGATGAAGAGCTGGCCGAGGAGGCCGACCTTTCAAAGCTGGGGCGATCAAAGATCGTCTGGGTCGGCACGGGCGAAGGCAACAGCCGCAACTCCTCCTCGTGGGGTCATGGCGTGTATCGCTCGACCGACGGCGGGGCGAGTTTCGAGCACAAAGGCTTGGAAGAAACGAACAACATCCCCGCCCTCGTGATTGATCCCCGTGATCCCGACGTCTGTTACATCGGCGCGCTGGGCCATCTGTGGGGCGCGAACAAGGAACGAGGCATCTACAAGACCTCCGATGGGGGCGACACCTGGGACGCCATCCTTCAGATCGACGACCACACAGGTTGCGTCGATCTTGTCATGGATCCATCCAATCCCGATATCCTGTACGCCGCCATGTACGCACGCCAGCGAACCCCCTGGAGCTACACGGGAATGAGCGAAACGGGGGGCATCTTCAAGTCCGTCGATGCAGGTCGCACCTGGAACAAACTCACCGATGGCCTGCCCACAAGGGTTGGACGCATCGGACTGGACATCTTCGATGGCGACTCGAAGATCGTCATGGCCGTGATCGAATCCGATGAAGGTGGCATGATCGGCGGTGCCTTCAACTCTCGCACTCGCGCCGGGGGTGTCTTCCGAAGCGAGGATGGGGGCGAGACATGGCGCCGAACGCTCGACCTCTCGCCCCGTTCGTTCTACTTCTCCCTGATCCGCATCGATCCTGAAGATGACCAACGTGTCTATCTGCCCGGCACCACCATCTACGTGTCCGACGATGGGGGTGATCATTTCAGGGGCGATTTTGGCGATGTCATGCACCTGGATCATCACGCCATGGTCATCGATCCACGCGATCCCGAGCACCTGCTGATGGGCAACGATGGTGGCTTCTATGTGTCATGGGACCGGGGCGCGACGTGGGACTTCCACAACACGATGGCGACCGGGCAGTTCTACAACGTCAGCGTGGACGAATCCGATCCCTATCGAATCGGGGGCGGCCTCCAGGACAACGGCTCCTGGATCGGTCCCAGCGAGACCATTACCGAGGCTCGAGACTTCTACATGGGTCACGACGGCGCCATCACGAATCACGACTGGAAGTTCTTCAATGGAGGCGACGGTTTCCACGTCGAATTCGACCCAGAGGATTCGAACATCGTGTACGCCGAATCCCAGGGCGGAAACATCAGCCGCTCCAATCTCGCCACGGGCGAGCAATGGAACATCAAGCCTCAGGCGTTGGAAGGTGCGCCGGCATTCCGATTCAACTGGAACGCACCCTTCTTCCTCTCGCCCCATGATTCCACTACGATCTATCTGGGCGGCAACTGCGTCTTCAAGCTGACCAAGGGTGGTGATGCCTGGGAACGCATCAGCGATGATTTGTCCACGAAAATCCTGGAACGCGTGATCACCGTCGGCTCGGACGCCGAGACGTACGGCACGGTGGTCTCGCTGGCCGAATCCCCTCTCCAGCAAGGATTGCTATGGGCGGGCACCGACGACGGGCTCATCCATATCTCCGCCAACGATGGTGACGATTGGAAAGACGTGACGCCCCTGGCGGTGAAGGGCCGGTACATCTCAAAGATCGAGGCGTCCCATCAGGACGCAGAGACGGCCTACATCGCGGTGGATGGGCATCGCTCCGACAGCTTCGAGCCCCTACTGCTCATGACGACCGACGCGGGTCGCACCTGGAATGACATCACCTCGGACATTCCCACCGGCCACACCACCAAGGTCATCCGGGAAGACCCCCGGAACGCCGCGGTGCTGTACGTGGGGACGGAACGAGCCGCCTATGTCTCGATCAACAAGGGCGATTCATGGATCAAGCTCAACGGCAAATCGCTACCCACCATCGGAGTGGATGACCTCAAGATCCAGTCTCGCACGCACGATCTCGTGGCGGGAACGCATGGCCGCTCCGTCTGGATCCTTGACGACGCCTCGCCCCTTTCGCAACTGAGTCAAGACATTGTCGAGTCGGAGTTCCATGTGTTCGATCC
>JAPULD010000269.1 GCA_027295365.1 Planctomycetota bacterium | reverse complement strand
TGCTCGAGGTATTGTTCCATCAGGGCTTCATCAACCTCGACGATCTGATCGACGATCTTCGTGTGGAAGTCGGCCACATCGCCAAGATCGCTGGTGCCTTCGTTGTTCATGAGGCAATCAACGACCGACTTGCCTCCATCGGTCGGCAGGTTGATGAGCTTGCAACTGCTGCCGAACGTCTCGCTGATCATCTCGACCAGTTCAGGCAGGTTCTCGGCGTGGTCGATCTTGTTGATGACGATGATGCGGGGCAGGTTTCGCGACTCGCAAATCTTCATCATCCTGCGGACGACGGAATCCAGCCCGGCCGACGCATCGACCATGATCAACACGGATTCCGTGGCGGGTAAGACACTGATGGCGTTACCCAGAAAATCAGAGGCACCGGGAGTGTCGATGAGATTGATGTGGGCCCCATTGTGGCTGAAATTGACGATGGCGCTGTCGAGACTGTGGCCAAACGATTTTTCCAGGTCGTCGTAGTCACAAACGGTATTCCCGTCCTCGACCTTGCCGACGCGGTCGATCAGTCCCGCCTTATGGAGCATCAGCTCGACGATGGTGGTCTTGCCCGCGTTGGGGCTGCCGACAAGGGCAATGTTGCGAATATCCTCAGTCGTGTAGCTAGGCATGATGAATCGGACTCCAGTGATAACCGGGCCGATGAGACCCGGGGATGATCCAAGGGGTATCCAATGCGTAGAGCCCCACACTATATACGCTGGGAACATTTCTTGCAGCCCGACCAGAAGTCACTGAAATGAATGAATTGGGAAAGATTCGGCGGCGTTTTCTGGGGCAATCCGGGGGCATTACGAGGGGCGGTACAATTCGATGCCTATGGCCGACCCGATATTTCACATTGTGCTTCTGAATCCTGAAATCCCCAACAACACCGGGAATATTGGCCGCACGGTGGCCGCGACCCGTTGTCGGCTGCACATCGTCCGCCCGATCAGCTTTGACATGTCGGAAAAAGCCCTTCGCCGGGCCGGGCTGGACTATTGGCACCTGGTGGATTGCGTTGAGCACGAAGATTGGGATACGTTTCTCGAAACCGAGAAGCCCAGGAGACTCTGGCTCTACACCACCAAGACCGACAAGCCCCATTGGGAAGCCGATTTTCAATCGGGTGATTACCTTTTGTTTGGGCGCGAGACCAAGGGTGTGCCGGCTGAAGTCCACGACTGGATCGTGAACACTTGGGGTGAAGAACATCGCCTGACGCTGCCCATGATCGAAGACCCCCGTGCGAGGAGTCTCAATCTATCGACCGTCGTCTGCGCGGCGATCTTCGAAGGGATGCGGCAAATTCAAACTGGTGAAACAAAATAGCCCCCCGGTGGAAACACTGAGGGTTGATCATGAACGATTGATTCTTGATCAAGATCAGTGAGGCATCGGAAACTCGCCGCACATTGATCTCACTTCCTCGCGGACCTGCGCACAGACCGATTCATTCCCGTTCGATCCCATGACCCGGTCAAGCAGTTCCGCGACCTGCTTCATCTGCTCTTCCTTCATGCCGCGCGTCGTCAGGGCGGGCGTACCGAGACGCAAGCCTGAGGTCACCATCGGTTTCCGGGGGTCATTGGGGATTCCGTTCTTGTTGACGATGATCCCCGCGGATTCCAGCCAGCCTTCGGCATCCGCCCCCGTGAGATTCTCGTCCCGGGGTCTCAGATCCACCAGCATGAGATGGTTGTCGGTGCCCCCCGTGCAGAGTCGATAGCCTCGCTCGGTCAGCCCCTGGGCCAACGCCCTGGCGTTGGTGACGATTTGCTGACAGTACGTCGTGAACTCGGGCTTGAGGGCCTCGCCAAACGCGATGGCTTTGGCCGCGATGATGTGCATGAGAGGTCCGCCCTGGCTGCCCGGGAAGACTTTGCGATCGACCATCTTGGCGACCTCTTCATCGTTGGTCATCACCAGCCCGCCCCGGGGTCCCCGGAGGGTCTTGTGGGTGGTGGTCGTCACGATATGGGCGTGAGGGAAGGGCGAAGGATGAACTCCCGTGGCAACGAGCCCCGCAATGTGGGCGATGTCGGCCATGAGCTTGGCGCCAACCGAATCGGCGATGGCCCGGAAGCGTTCGAAGTCGATGATTCGGGAGTACGCCGAGTAGCCACAGATGATGAGCTGGGGCTTGCATTCCTTGGCGATGCGCTCGACGCCCTCGTAATCGATCAGCTCGGTATCGGGATCAACGTCGTAATCCACGATGTTGTAGAACGTGCCGCTGAAGTTGGGCTTGAGGCCATGGGAGAGGTGGCCCCCTGACTTGATGGGCAGCGACAGCACCGTTTCGCCCGGCTTCAGCATCGCCATGAATGCGGCGATATTCGCGTTGGCCCCACAATGAGGCTGGACGTTGGCGTAATCGCAACCAAAGAGTTGTTTGGCTCGATCCCGGGCGAGGTTCTCGGCCTGGTCGTGGAACTCGCACCCGCCATAGTACCGCTTGCCGGGGTAGCCCTCGGCGTACTTGTTGGTCAAACAGGACCCGGCGCTGTGCATGACGACCGGTGTGACGTGATTCTCCGAGGCGATGAGTTCGAGGGTGGTCGCCTGCCGCTCGGCTTCATCGGCCAGGATCCGCGCGGCTTCGGGATCGTGCTTGGCGAGCAGATCGAGAAGGCCCTGGGAAAGGGAATCGAGCGTCTGGGGGGTGTCGGTAGTGGTCGTCATGGGGGCATGGTAGGAAATCCGTGGGCGAGGGCAATCATCACAGGCGAATGGATTGATCCATCAGCACCCAACCGACGACCACCAGGGCTTCGAATGCAAGGGCCAGAATTGTCATGAGATAGCTCACGCTCAAGGCGTGAGGCATCTTGAGGTAGTGCTTGGTGGCGAAAGCCCACCAGTAGGTCGCCATGGGAATGATGCTAAAAATCATCAAGGAGAATGCCATGGATATGAGGGTCTGAATTGGCATGGACACATGAAGCATAGACACAGACAGGGTGAGGATGATCATCGTAACTGCATACAAGTACATGGCCGAATAGATCGCGATGCGCCATATATGCTCCCATCGCACTTTGGCCCTTCGTCGACTGACCGGCAACATCACGAACGCGGCTGGAAGCAGAAAAAGAAATCCGAGTGTTGCCACCAAATGGTGGATGCCATAGAAATCATTCATGGTTATGGACACATTGAACCCAAAAGAATGATGCATAGAAAAAGGGAACAGAATTGCCATGCTCAATTCGGAAGAAAATTTTGAGCTAGTTCCGTAGGCATATGTTTCCATGATGAAAACTCCACCGGCAAGGACGCCACTCCACGCATAACCAAGTGTCAATAAAACGACAAAATACCCAAATAGAGTCCGCCCCTTTATCGGATGCTTCATCTTGAGCGTGCGCCAGAAGCGACGGGGCAGGAACAGGAACATGAAGACCGTGGCGATTGATCGCTTGATCAACCCGAAGAAGGAATCCGCATATTCCACGCACCACCGGGGCTGGTCTCGTTTGGGATCCAGCACGTCCGTCCAGTCGAAGACAAGGCCACATTCCGAGCAACGGCCCTGCGTCTCGGTGTGCTCCGTCCGCGCCATCCGCGCGCCTTCCAAGTCATACCCGCAGCGGGGGCATTGCACCGATGGCTCGTTCGCTTGACCTTCTGTTGTCTCGGTTCCCGGCATGGCGTCTCCCGTGCTGGTCTATCCTAGGTCACGACATCCCGTTGGGACCAACGGCACATGAGCACACCGGGTCGCCCTACAGATTGATGAGGAGTGATGGCCAGACGTTGAAAAGGATTGCAATCACGACCATGAGATTCAGCAAAGCCAGCGTCATGGCCACCACCCAGCCGTTGGGAATTTTCAAATAATGCCGGATTGCCATCGCCCACCAGACGATCAGACCGATCGGGATGGCAAGCATGAAGATCCATTGTCCCAGGAAAAGGCATCCGGATCGGATGGGCGGGATGCTCAGTCCGACATTGAAGAGCACGCCCAGCCCGAGAAGCACGGTCATGGGCAGAAACAGCGAGTACGCCGTCACCCGGAAGACATGCCTCCACCGCACCTTCGCGCGCCGTCGCGACACAGGCAGCAACAGAAATCCCAGCGGAAGTCCCGGCATGAGGGCGAATTGTATGCTCAGCAAGAGCAGGACCCTTTCCCAGCGCAGTCCGCTTGCCGAAGACACTTGAAACGTCTTGGACTCCAGGTTGAAGAAGGTCCGGTGGAGTTGAATGGGTGCAACATACGCCGTCATGCCTCCCGTGAAGTTTCCGATCGATCCGCTTGAAAAGGATTTAAACGGTGTGAACACGGCTTCGATGACGGCTTCAGGATACGTGAATTGAATCGTGGGCGGGGCGGCAATGATTGCATTGGTTTGAATCAAGGCAACCTGAAGCTGAAGCAGCACCGGGTTGTCGGGATCACCCTGTTGCATTTTCAAGATGTGATTGTTGTAGACCGTGGCTTGGCGCTGGTACATGGTCAGAATTCGCTGTAATTCCCGCTGTTGCAGGGAACGAACCCGGATCGCCACGGCGCTCTGTTCCAGGACGTACAAGAGCAGAAGAGGCATCAGCAAAACGATCAAGTATCCAGTGATTCGTCGCCACTTGATTTCGTGTGACATCTTGAGCTGCGACCAGAATCGCCGGGGTTGGAACGAGTTCAAATACGTCTGCCGCAAGCGTGTTCGATACGGCTTGTCGGGGCAGCATTCCACGCACCAGTTCGGCTCAAATTTTTCGGGGCATATCACCTCGGCCCAGGAATACTCCAGCCCACACTCGGCGCAGACGCCTTGCATCGGGCACGCATCCTCCCACGAAGCGATCATGCCTTGGAGGTCGTAGCCGCACCGGGGGCAATGGATCGTGGTTCTCATCGATCCCGTCCCCTGCTTTTGAGTATTCGGCGACTCAGACATTGATCACGATCCAAGGGAAGGTCAGGAACAGGAACGACAGCAGCAGAAGATACGTGAGCAACGCCAGAATGGGCGCGGTGACCCAGGCGTGGGGTATCTTCAGATAGGATCGAATCGCGAAGGTCCACCAGATCAGCAAACCAAACCACGTGAAATGGATCAGGCTCATCCTCGCCAGCCACTCGATCCACCGGGGCGTCGATCCCAGCGCGATGGCCGTCAAGATCAGGGCAAAGATCAGCATCATCGCTACCACGGGAAGAAACAACGAATACAGCGACACCCGGGCGATGTGCGCCCAGCGGACATTCGCCTTCATTCGGGAGAAGGGAAGCAGGATGAACCCCAAGGGCAGGCCGATGAACAACGCCCCCTGGGCGAGGAGGGCCAGGAGATGGGCGTTGGGATCAATCAAGACTCGATTGCCATACCACGTCTGTCGCGACCAGCCATAGCTGCTCAATTGATTGGGAGCCGGATAGGGATAAGCCCCATACGCCGAGTTGATCCGACCGGCGGAGGTGCCTCGTGTCGGATACAACACCGCTTCAAGAATGGCCTCGCCATAACTCAGGGTGATCGTGTCGGGGGCCGTGGCATCGGCCTGAAACATCTTCAGTTGAGCATCGAGAGCCTGCTGCTTATTTGGGTCGCTCTCGATTTTCCGGAGGTCCTGCAAGTTTTGCGTCACGCGGGGCAGACTTTGCAGAGTGGACTGATGTTGGCGAAGCACTTCCTTCTGGATCATCCAACGCACGCGAATGGCGGCGGCGGTCTGCTTGAACGTGTGGCCGGCCAGCAATGGCAACAGCAGCACCAGGACAAGATACAAGATCAGCCTGAGCCAATGGATGTCGTTGGACATCTTCAAGTCGCGCCAGAACGACCAGGGGCGTAACGACTTGGCGAATGTCTTGAAGGCCTTGCGGACGAATGAAAGGCTCCGGCTCTTGAACTCCACGCACCAGCGGGGTTCGAACTTGTCGGGGCACATCACCTCGGCCCAGGAATATTCGAGCCCACACTCGGCGCAGACGCCCTGCATGGGGCAGGCGTCCTCCCATGAGGCGATCACGCCCTGCAGGTCGTAGCCGCAGCGGGGGCATGCGGTCTCGGTTCTCGTCACGCCGCCCATTGCCAGACCGTCCAATCGATCAACAAGATCGCCAGGAGCCCCAACACGTAGCCCAGCACCACCATCGACACCCCCACGCCCCATGCGTGGGGAAGTTTGAGGTAGTACTTGCAGGCGAGCGACCACCAGAGGACCAGGGCTCCCAGCGTGCCGTAGAACATCAGGTAGCGAAATTCCTCGCGGAATCGCCACAGTTGGCCAGCGGGGCCGATCTCGAAATGCATGAAGATGGAAAACGGGATCACCAGGAATGCGATGCTGTAGAGCCAGATCCGAACGAGATGCGATCGCCTCACCTTGGCCTTCTTCAACGAGTGCGGCAGGGCGATGAATCCCAACGGGCACAACAGGACCAGAAGGATCGACTGGGCCAGGACCACTTTCGCACGTCGCGTCGCGCCGGGCACGAGGAAGCGGACACCGCGAATCGAATTTCGTGTTTCACGAACGATCAAAGACCACTTGATCCGGCGTGCGAATTTGACGGGAGGACTCGTGGAATTGTTGAATGTCCTGGCGACAAGCTGGTTCGCCACCCAGACGTTGCGGCTTCTCGTATAGGGTGCCCCGCGGGAGGAGTAAGGCAGGAGCGCGGCCCTCAAGCCGAACCAGTGTGCGGATCCGTTCAAACTCGAATTGGACTGTTGCATATAGTAAAAATCGCGATAGGAAGCGTACCCCACCGTCCCGGCAAAGACCACGTACAACATCATCGCCAAGACCAGAACGATCATGCCCAGTCGCCCCCAATGGGGTTGGTGAACCATCTTCAACTCGCGCCAGAACTTCTGGGGGTGGAAGAAGAGCACCAGGAGCGTCTTGATCGTCGCGGGAACCACCCCCCACCCCCGGGCGTACTCCACGCACCAGCGGGGCACCGCCCTGCGTTCGCACAGCAACTCCCCCCACTCGAAAGGCAACCCACACTCGGTGCAGACGCCATCCATGGGACAGTCGCTCTCCCACGACGCGATCACGCCTTGGAGGTTGTATCCGCACCGTGGACAGAGCGAGTTGGTTTTCTTCACATGGTCCATCGAGTCCCCATCAGATAAGCATGAAATCAACCAGGGAGATCACAAGCAGGCCCATGATGTAGCCCAACACCACCATCGACACCCCCACGCCCCAGGCGTGGGGAAGCTTGAGAAAGTGCTTGCAGGCGAGTGACCACCAGAGAACGAGCCACAGCAACGATCCGGAAAACATCACGTATCGAAGCATCGCCAGGCGAGTCACAGGACTCATGAATCCCAGCATTGGCCATTGCATCACGAACCGGCCCACGAAGAGGATGAAGAACGGTGCCGCCAGGAGAGCGAAGCTGTAAATCCAGATCCGGAAGAGATGCGAATGTCTTACCTTGGCCTTTTGCAAAGAGCGAGGCAAGGCCAGGAAACCCAGCGGACACAACAGGATGAGGAGCATCGATTGGGCCAGGATCACCGTGACCGGTACCGGAAGTCCGGGCACGAGGAAACGGCTGCTCCGTATCGAAGCCCGAGTGTCGTACCAGATTCTTGTCCACAGACGTTGACGAGCAAAGGTAACTGGTGGCAGCGTGAATCCTGAATGACTCCCGGTGCTATCGGAATACTTGAAGTACACGTGGTGGTCGGAGAAAGGCAAGAGAGCGGCCATGGCCCCGACCAACTCCGGTGATCCCAACGATGAGACTTGCTTGCTTGGTTCGCTCATGACGTATCGATACATGTCTCTACCAACCGACAAGGCGAAGACGATGTACAGCATCATCGCCATCGCCAGCAGAATCATCCCCAGGCGTCCCCACCGAGGTTCGTGAACCATCTTCAGTTCGCGCCAGAATTTCCGGGGTCGAAAATACAGCACCAGGAGCGTTTTGATGGCCGTGGGCCACAGCCGCCAACCCCGGGCGTATTCAACGCACCAACGGGGCACGACCCGGCGATTGCAGAGCAACTCCCCCCATTCAAAGGGCAACCCGCATTCGGTGCAGACGCCAGTCATTGGACACGCGTCCTCCTACGACGCGATCACGCCTTGCAGGTCGTAGCCACATCGGGGGCAAGCCGCGCTTATCGGTTTCATCTTCTCTGAATCGGTTTTGAGTTTCCCCAAGTTTGACCCCTGTCTTATCCAATCTCATTGACGCGTAATTGCAATGCGCCACCTTACTCTCAAATTCAATGCGAACAACGCAAATTTAACAATCGTCCATCTCAGGTGTCTACCCATACGCCGCCACCATGAACACCGTGACGGATCCGAGCACTGCCATGATCACGACCGCGGCTCCGATGCCCCAGGGGTGCCGCATGCGCAGGTAGCGCGATGCCGCCAAACTCCACCAGAGGTAGA
>JAPULD010000268.1 GCA_027295365.1 Planctomycetota bacterium | reverse complement strand
TGGCGATGGAGGCGATGTTCTGTTCGAGACGCAGCACGTCATTCTGAATGGCCCGAGCCAACAGATTCAATAATTCATCACGTTGTTGCCCCTGCAACTCGTCCCAGCGTCGGAAGAATGAGCTGAGCTCCTCGCCCATCTCGAAGTTGGTCTGGTCGATCCGCTCGAACGTCGCCTGTTGAATGCGAGCCTCGAATTCCTGAGGATTGAATTCCGAGAGATGATCCAGAATCATGTTGGTCGGCTCCGCCCCCTGCCCGAAGGCGATCGTCAGCCTCCCGTCGGACCGCTCCACGCTCACCCCCACGAAAAACAGCGTGGCCATGAGCAGCAAGCCCGCGGCGAGCCCGGTGAGCATCGACTTCCAAGGCAACCCCGACTTGAGGGGCAAGGTCGCCACCACGACCGGGGCGTCATCCAGCAATGCCTTCACGTCGCTCCCCGCCTTGATGGGCGCCCATTCATCCAGCAGGCCCTTGGTCTTCTTCAACTCCGCCCAGTGCTCGCTGCAGGCGGCGCACGTCTCGAGATGATGCTCGATCTCAGTCGCCACCTCGGCATCGAGTTCGTCATAAAGCAGAAGAGGCAGCTGTGATGTGATGTCAGGGCAGTTCATGGCGATTCATTCCTCATCAGGCTGAACATGGGTTCAGATCCCGTAATGTCAGTCGAAGTTTCTCCAGCCCCTGGGCCAGACGCGACTTGATCGTCGTGTAGGGCGTATCGAGCATTTCCGCGATCTCGCGACAACTCAGATGGTGGTAGTGCCTCAGCACCACGACCTCGCGTTCCTTGTCGGGCAGCCCCCCCACAGCCTCGGCGATCCGAACCTTCGATTCGCCTCCGGAAGCGGTATCGGTAGGCCTGGAATGCGTCCTTCGGGGCCTCGTCTGCGTCATCGCATCCAGCACCCGGCGGCGGGACTGGTCCGAGCGGATGCGATCGCGACACAGATTCAGCGTGATCCGGTACAGCCAGGTGCCAAGGCTCGCCTGGCCCTCGAAGGTCGATCGGGCCTGGAACGCCTTGAGAAAACACTGCTGGGCGATGTCCTGAGCTTCTTCCAGATGTCCCGTCATGCGGTAGGCCAGATTGGTCATGTCTCGATTCCACTGCTGCACAATCTCCTCGAATGCGGCATGGTCGCCCAGCCGAAATCGCTCGATCAATTGTCGTTCGGAGATATCCATTCGGGTCAAGGCTCTCGTTTCAGGTCGATCTTTGGACGAAGGTCACATGGGCAACGACGATCTATCTTTGGGTCTTTTTTGTGATCTGTACACGAAAAAACCCGGGCTTACGCCGGGTCGTGAATCATGGTGAATTTTCTGCTTTGCAGGCCTGAGAATCAGGGCTGAACCGGCTTCAATGAGTTGGCGAGGATCGCATGCTCTTCTACCGTCATGTCGGGAGCCCCCTTCTTCAGCATGGCCAGGAACGCCTCGATCTCCTCATCCGTCGCTGGAAATCCGATGTTCTGGAAGCCCTTCATGAATCCCCATGACACGACCTCACCGTTCTCATCGAGCACGGCGGACCAGGGAATGCCCCGGCCTCGTTTTTCCGACAGTTGCCGATAGAGCTCTTTCCCGCCGATGGTTCGATCGATGTCGATCTTCGCGTCCACAAAATGACGATCGAGCACTTTGGCAACGTCTGACCGGGCCATCCAATCCTCGAGTCTCGTGCACCAGCCGCACCAGGGGGCACCGAAATGCAAGAGAACTCGTTTCTCCATTTTCTTTGCGTATGACGCGTAGACGGCGAGTTGGCTCTCGGCGTTGTGATACGGCGCCTGATGCTCCGCCAGGAAGGCCAGCACCTTCTTGCCATCGTGACCCTTCTTGCCCTCTCCCTGCAGTTCCAGCGAGCCGGTCTCCTGGTTGGCGATCACTTCGCCATACGAATCCAGCACCGTCAGATAGGGCACTCCCGCCAGAGCCGCATTGTATTTGCTGGCGAGATCTCGATTCTTCTTGCCGTCATCGCCGATATCCACCAGCACCACGTCGTACTCGTAGAGCAATTTCCGGGCGACCTCTTTGTCTTCCTTGAAGTGATCGTGCAGCAAGTAGCACCATCCGCACCAGATCGCCCCCCACTGGATGAGCACGCGGCGGTTCTCTTTCTTCGCCCGGTTCAGCGCCTGCTTTATCTGGAATTCCGCATCGGCCTGCTCGTCGTAGATCGGCTCGCGCTTCTGCTTGGTTGGTTTTTCAGAATCTTGCGATGCAGATTCTGAACTGCCTTCCCAGACATACTCCACGGGAATGATGATGGAAGCGGGGATCGAGCTTTGCGTGGTGGAAGATTCGGGGGTGCCCTCCTGTGCAAACCCATCCGGAACCTGGATGAAGGCGGCGAGCAGGAAAGCGGTCAAAATCGGATATCGCATTGGTGGCTCCTAAGTTTTCCCGGACGCTCGTCAATGTAACCACTGAGCCGCCTCGTCGATTCGCCTCGACGGGCTGATTTGCCCGAAATTGAAAAACTTCGGTCCGAACCCGACTTGACCGAAGGAGAAGGAAAGGTACTATTTCATCTGTTCATCCGGATGAACGGATGAATGGGTCCGATAATTCACTTCCGGACCTGCCAATGCCCGCAGATCCGGATCGACGATGAACCAAAACCTGCCCTACAGACTCAAATACGCTTTTTGGAGCGAATCACCATGACCACCGCCACGGCCTCCGCCACCACCTTCATGAACACCGGTCTCCCCCTCTATTCCGACCTCCCATTCAAGGTCGCCGATCTCAGCCCCGAAACCGTCGCCTTTGGACGCAAGGAAATCGAGCTGGCCGAGCACGAGATGCCGGGCCTGATGTCCATCCGGGCCAAGTACAAGACCGAACAACCCTTGGCCGGGACGAAGATCATGGGCTCGCTGCACATGACGATCCAGACCGC
>JAPULD010000267.1 GCA_027295365.1 Planctomycetota bacterium | reverse complement strand
AGATGCGGCAGCTTTTTTCGGGAGCCGATGAATCCTCATTCTCGGAATCCGAAGCCTCCTCATCAGCACAGTTGCTGCAGCAGGAACCTGACATATCGGCGGAAACCGTGTCCTGAGCTTCCCCCATGACGAGCACGAAGGAATGAACCTGGCAGCAGCACATCACGACGCACGTGACCAAGACGGACATGAGCATCAGCTGCATCAAGTTGGCGATTCGTCGATTCATGGACACTTCAGTATAGCTTCCAACGGGCCGGCCAAGGGCTTTATTTCTATCGGCAGGGTGTTTCCCCTCATTGAGTGAGTTCCAGAACCGGTTCTCCTAGTTCTTCATACCCCATCCATCATGGTCTCAATAGAGGTATAGCCTCTCGAAACTCGTTCACTCACGTCCGAATATCGGCGTATAGGTCCATGAGTGCGTAATCAATTTCCATGACAGACTCGGTGGATTCCGATCCGATGGGAGCATGCCGAGTGGCCTCACGAGGCCAGGGATGACACAAGATCCCTGACTTTCCAGTTGGTTGTTGCGGATCAAGGTGCTCGACAATAGGGTGAACTGATGACGGATGGGACTCTCGTTGAGACGGAACGTGGCCTTCCCACCAGACCTGATTTTTGACTGAAGAGACTTGCGAATCGAATCCTTCGAGGAGTTGATCAACATGATCAGGGCACGAACGAGACAGCATTCGGCAAGCCTCTCGATTCGCTCCTTTCATATGAACACGATATGGATCGCCTTCAGCCCGATGTGGCTCGTCCTGTTCATCACCATGTTGTCGATCGAAGCCTTCGCTCAGTCACCACCCGGTTCTCATACCCAGATTCAAAGAACCACCGGCCTTGAGCAGGTCTGGTACGGGTCGAATCTCGGCAGCGTCGATCTCCTGGACATGTTCACCCCCGGAAACGCTTCCTGGTCCCGGGCGAGGTCCAGGATCGACGTGTGGCTGTTCAGCGGGAGCCAGGTGGCCAGCGGAGGTTGGAGTTGCACCGTGCTGCCGCATACCGAGTGCGGGAACAATCATCTGGTGAACCTCGTGAATGTCCAGGCCTTCCAGCAACTGTGCGACTGGGACATCGACATCACGATCGAGTCGTTCTTCGCCGGGCCCATCATGACCATCGAACCTCTCGAATGCAGCACCGATGCGCATGTGCTCAATCTCACGTTGAACGGATCGGTGAACGTGATCCAGAACGTGCAGGCCAATGGGGGCGAGGTGTCCACCCTGCGGATCGATGAACCCATCCGGCAGTGGTATCCCACGCACTACTACCTCCAGACGGGACAGACCGATCCCCGACCCTGCCTCGAATCGTCGCTCGAGACGATCGCGGACCACGTCGTAGCCTACCTTCAGCAGATGCAGGTCTGGTTTCCCGGCCTCCCCATCGGGCAGGTCGAACTCTACCCCGAAGTCAGTGTCGACACGCTCAAGCAGTGGATCCTGATCCTGGAGGCCAAGGGTGTCACGCTGCCCTATCTGCACATGGACATCCACATGCCTCGGGTCGAACAGTACAACGCCTGGGGCATCACGATCGACGTGGGGGCCGACATGCGCGAGCTGAAGTCGTTCGCCGAAGATCGAGGCATGGACTTCGGCATCATCTACACCGATGTCAACTGGGATAGCCAGCTCTGGGATCCGGCTGATTACGACGACCAGACCTACTACCAGAGCACCCTCGATTGGTTCAACTTCATCGAGGCGGAGAATGCTCGACCCCACCACCTGATCTTCCAAAGCTGGGTAGTCCCCTACTACACCACGGGGTCAGGCCTGAATCGGATCCCGATCAACCTGCCCGAAGACGACCCTTCAATCTACAGTCATACAAGGTTGGTCAACGATGCGCTCAAGCAATGCATCGCCGACCTGAACGACGATGGAGTCGTGAACGTCTCCGACCTGCTCGCGTTGCTGGGCGACTGGAGTTGCAGTGGCGTGCCCGGCTCCTGCCAAGGCGACACGAACTGCGATGGCGTCACCGACGTGAACGACCTGCTCGATGTCCTGGGCAATTGGAGCTGATCTCGATGCCATCCTGCCCGGGCAATCATGCTTCCATCGTTGCCGGCGGAACTCTACGAAAAAGTGTCGGGAACTGACTCAAATGCTGACTCAAAGAGCAATCGGGAAGCACCCCCTGAAGCGCAATTCCTTGAGAATGCAAAGCGGGTGAGGGGACTCGAACCCCTAACATTCAGCTTGGAAGGCTGACACTCTACCATTGAGTTACACCCGCAGGGGTCGTCGCGGATTGTAGCACTTGATCGCGTCGAGTCGCAAGATTCAGCGTTTTCTTTAGCACCAATCCCTATTTTCAGCTTACCTTCATCGACCACGATTCCCGCCATCGCCGCGCCTAGCTGCGCTTGCTCGCGCTCGTTCGTGCTGCAATTGTCGGGGCTACTGTGGGGGCTACTGGCGGGGGCAGCATCGCACGTTCCCGTCGCCGCAGCCGCTTCGTCAGGCGTTCCGATTGCCGGCAGGCAGCCACGGCTTTGGTCGTATCGGTCAGCCCCAGGACCGTGTAGTGCCGCAGGGTCGTCCTGTAATCACTATGCCGCATGATGCGTTGGGCGATTTGCGGGGCGACGCCGGCGCGGGCCAGATTTGTCCCCAACGTCGTCCGCATTGCGTGAAGATCAATCACGCGGCCATCCTCATCGATCGTCTCGATTCGAGTCTTGGGTCGCTCTCGCTTGCCCTTTCCAATCATCACTGGTTTGCCGTCCGTGTCCCTCACGATGACTTCATGGGCTAGCCCCGCTCTCAGGAAGTCTTTCAGTCGCGTCAGGTCGGTCACGGTCTGAGGAAACACCTTGGCCTTGGGCATCGCCATCGACGCATCACACCGGCGTTTCAGTACGTCGGCAAGCTGGGGGTGCATCGGAATCAGGTCGCATCGCTTGGCCTTGCCTTGAGGTATGGCGATCGTTCCAGCGTCGAAATCCACATCGGTCCAGATCAGCCGTTGCAGGTCACCTTTGCGCAGACCGGCAAGAACCGCTGCCAGATACCACGCCTTGCGTCCCCTTGGCTCGGCAACCGCCAGCTGGGCAACCATTTCGTCATCGGTCAGGGATCGCCGCACACGTCGGCGGTCTTTCCGTTCGTCCAGCCGGGGAACAACCGTCAGCGGATTTCGCTCAGATCGTCCAGTCTTGAAACACCATGACATGAATGCGACCGCAATCTGCCGGGCGAAATTGATCGAACGGGCCGATAGATCATCTTCCCCCAGCCCCCCTAGGTGGCGTTCCAGGGCATCAGCGGTCAGGTCAGCCAACCGAGTCGCACCGCAACCAATCATCATCCGATCCAAGTGGCGTTCCTTCTGATCAACATGATGCGGGGCTTGGCCGGCACGACGACAATGAGCGATATAGTCCGCGATATGATCGGTCAGCGGTTTCCGTCCTTCGATCGAATATCGGTCCTGCCGGGGATCAATCACGCCATCCCGCCGCAGGGCCACATCGGCAACCCGTTTCTTTAGGATGCGTTCCGCCGCTGCCTTGTCGGTCGTTCGTGTCGATTGTTCCTGCCGCTTGCCGGCGTGGTCATACCACCGCGCTATCCAGCAGCTGCGATCATCCCGTTTGAACAGTGTTCCTTGTCCGTTACCGCGTCGCCGTTTCTTTGTCATCGGATTAACTGCCTTCTGATACTGAAGATCGATCATTCTCAAATTTGATGAGCATCACGCTTTTGCCGGGGGATAGTAGATTTTTAAACCGCGACACAGCTTCTGATACTCTTTTCACATGATTCTGTTTTCCACCTTGAGAAATCCAATATGTTCTTGGTCGTTACTTGTCTCCAAAGTACACTATTTTCTGCTTTCGCCTTCCATGAATCATCGAGAGCCACTGGACACAGCACATTGCGTTTACATTCCTTCTCCTTCTTGCGAGCTCTGTGCAATTCAGCCTCAACCCAGTCGCTATCTATGGATGATTTTGATAGTATTAATAGCACAGCATCGGTGAGACGAATAGCCTCAGAAATCTGGTGTTCTAGTGGGCCTGACACTGCCTTATGAATATCTCTCCACGTTACAGCCCCCTCCTTGTTCAGACGTTTTTCGAGCTGGTCTACGAATTGCGAGTCATTGTGAGAATAAGACAGAAAGATACCTCCAAGAAATAGTGGCCCCTTTACTCGCCTGTCAAATAGTTCATTTTGTATTTCTGCTATTTCTACTGCAGTGCTATCGGGATCATATAGGCGCACTATAAAAAGTTCCCACGGAGACAAGCCACAGCCACGCAAGAATTCGTCTGCAATGTTGCCATTAGATTGTCGAAAAGTGTCAAGACCAAGTGTGCTAGCCCCATAGTGCTTCGTCTTATCAAGTCCAATTGCCGTTGACAAATCAACACTCGCCAGAATTGATCTTGATATCACAGCTTTAGTAAAATCTGTATTGTCAAAACACGCCATAGTGCAGTTTGCATTATCCAAATGCGCACCATTGAGATTAGCTTTGGTGAAATCGGCGTAAGAACAATCCGCATTATTGATGTGAGCCGATGCAAGGTTGGCGTTAGTGAAATTGCACCTGCCTAGATTGACATCCCTAAGGCTGGCATTTTTGAGATTTGCATCTGTAAAATTGGCATCAGTAATTGTTGCATATCTGATATTAACACTGGCAATTGTAGCACTGCTAAAATTGCACTCTCGGAGCGTGGCGTTCTCTAGGGTAGCTTTAGTTAGATCGGCACCTGATAGTTGTGCGTCGCGCATTGTCACATTATCACAGCAAGCATGTGAGAGATCTGCATTGGTCAGATCAACATCATTGAGAAAAGCATGGCTCAAATCGGCATTGCTGAGATTGGCGCTATTCAGTTTGGCTGTGCCAAGATGAGCATGCATGAGTTTCGCCTCGACCATTTTGGCGTCGGTGAAGTCAGCTCCTCTAAGTGTTGCACCTGTGAGGTTCGCCCCAGAAAGAGAGGCCCCGGTAAGGATGGCATCGATGAGCACAGCGTCGGAGAGGTTGGCCTTGAATAGATTGGCACCTATAAACTTCGCATCAGTGAAGTCAGATCTGAATAGTTCAGCCTCATACAGTTTGGACTCAGTAAAATTTGCGCCGGCGAAGTACATACCATTAAGATCGGCCCGGCTGAGATTCGTACGGCTGAGATCGACGTGTGACATATCTGGGAGAGCCTCAATGCCTTCAACTTCTGCCCGCCACATATTCCAACGTTCAATACCCTCTGCTCCCCCTCTTAGAAGACGGAGCGCGCTCTTACGATCCGAGTACTCCTCAACGTTCATCCTGGCCTCTCAATTTTCGTATGTGATCTCGCTGGCGTCTGATCACGATCTCAATCCCGATGCTATCCGCCAGTCGTTCCAAGGATTTGATACTCATACCTCGTTCCCCACTCATCAGCCGCGACAACACACTTTCCGATATCCCGCTCTCTTGGGCAATTCGATACCGGGTCTTGCCACTCGCTTCGATCGCATCGCGGATTTCCATCAGTAATTGACTCATGGTTCCTGACATTCAAGACCTATTGCTTAGCGAATGGACGGTAGCCCACGTCCGTAGGATCGCCAAAATGCTTCGTACTCTCGGTTTCTTCGTTGATTCCCACGACTTGTATCGACAGCCATATACAGGCTCATCAGCGTCCAGCCCTGCTCAGGATGCGCCCAAATCTGGTGGTCGTGAAAGACAATCGTACGGACGCCCTTGGTCCTGACCCATTCCTGTATGCGTTTGTAGTAGTCATCAATAAACCGCCTAAGCCCTTTGTTGTGGAGCTTGCGGAACCTATCTAACTCCATAGGCTTCACAATCGCCTCATTGTCTCGATTGAGAGCAACGCTCGTATCAATCGCAATGACGCCGGGCAAATCAGACTTCTTGATCTGTTTCGATGCCTTGCGAACGTTTTTCTCGAAATTGCCAACACTCTTGATGCGTTTCGCTGCGATCCCAAAAATCTGAGAGCCTTCAGGAAACTCCGGTCCAGGAATGACGACTTGAATATCGGGTTCCGCAAACTTGACTGGTATGAATTGTGCCCTTGAACAGATCGCTGCAACAAACAGTTCGAACTGCGCATCTCGGCCCGGAGAATTTTCCAAATTGTCTTGCGGAAGGTGGCAATCTTGCAGCGCGATGTTCAATCGCTGTTTCGCCTCGCCGTCAAGAGAAGGATCAAAATGATCGAAAATAAATCCGAAGTGCAAGAAGTCACGGAGTGCTTCGAGTGCTATTGCGAAGTCAATATCATTTGGATCCAGTTCTCTAGGTGAGTCATCCTCGAACAGTACATTTCGCATCTTCATCAGGCGGCTCTCGGGATGCAGCTTGAATCCGAGAGCTCGGATTCGATCTAAAACGAAATCAGCTGTTTCACAAGTAGTGCGTCCCACGCATTCACGCTCCAGATTCTCCACCATCATACCAATACCCTTGCCGATGGGCAAGTACTGATCCAACCCATTCAGGGCGATGCGCTCGGCGTCCCGTACCGGCAGGTCGCCGTCCATCGTGTAGATCGCCAGCCGCTCCCGCCACGCATCCCGCAGGGTGGCTGTCAGCCGCCTGCAAATCGATTTCGAGACAGACCAACTTGTTGCCACGCCGAAAGATCTCGAAGTGGGCGTACTCCTCGTCGTGTCCATGGTCCTTGTGGGGCGAGAACGACCAGCCCAGCTCCGTCGCGAGCAGAGCCATCGCCTCCCGACGCTTCTTCGCGGCGAGCCAACCGAAGTAGGCAAAGAGTGCCATCAATGCGATTACGATGATGATGATCAGAAACTGCAAGGCCACACAGTAACGACCATTCCCATACACAGGCCGCCCCGCGTCTCATTTGCTGGGGAGGCGCCGGTCACCCATCGCCCGCCCCCGCGTTTTTCGTGAGGCGCCTTCAACTTCCCGATTCAGCTCCGCCCCGAACGGCCATCGACCATCTGGATGACACGGCTGCCGTACGAGGCGTTCTCCTCGGAGTGCGTCACCTGAATGATGGTGACCCCCGCCTCCTCGTTGAGCTTCTTGAACCATTCCATGATCTCCTTGCCCTGCAGGGAATGGAGATTGCCCGTCGGCTCGTCGGCGAGGATGAGCTTGGGACTACCCGAGACGGCTCTCGCGATGGCCACGAGTTGTTGCTGACCACCCGAAAGCTGATTGGGGAAGAGGTCCTTCTTGCCCACGATGTTGAAGCGGTCGAGCATGTCCGCCACGATCGAGTCCTGTTCGCCTTTCTTGATGTTGCGATAGCTCAGTGGCAGGGCGATGTTCTCGTAGACCGTGAGGCTGTCGAGCAGGTGGTACTGCTGGAAGACGAAGCCGATGTGCTCGCGATTCAGGGCCGCCCTTTGCTTGGGCTTAAGTTTGTGGACCTCCTGGCCCAGGAATTCGAATTCACCCGCCCAGTCCGCGTCGAGCATGCCCATGATGCTCAGGAGGGTGGACTTGCCCGCCCCGGAGGGGCCCATGATGGTGACGAATTCGCCTTCCTCGAAATCGAGATTGATGTTCCGCAGCACGTAGGCCCGCTGCTTGCCCTGATCGTAAAACTTCTCGATGCCGCGCAGTTTGATCACGAGGGAGCCGTCCTTTGATGAATGGCGAAATCGTACCCGAATTGTCGGGATGGGTGTCCGAGCCCCGGGGGTGATTCGTCATACCGGCGAGAAGGGGGATCGATTCGAATTGCTTTCACGGCGGTGCTTATCGCTTGGATTTAAGATCTCGCATGCGACTGATCAGCATATTGAATTCCTTCTTGAGCCGTAATTTTGTCTCATCGTCAACCGCTGCATATTGCCGGGCCTTGGCAACGCGAGAGACAGCAACCTCGACTTCCTGCAAGGTCATGGCCTGAATCATTTCCTGGGTGAGCGGCTCAGGCTGGTCTTTCGAATTTGGCCGAGGCTGTTTCGCCGGAGGAGGCGTGGTGGGAAAAACCCAAATCTCATCCCCATCCAGATTGCACACCTGGATCTGCCCCTTGTTCTTCATGGAGCCAATCCAAACCATCTTGTTTCCATCCTCATCAACAATGTTCATCGAAGAGGCGACCAGATAGTTGGCCGGTTCTACCCCCAGCCCAATACCCCCAGCCACACCCACCACCAGACCCCCGACCAACAGGGCCAACCCCACTCTCAGGTGTCGATTGGATCGCTCGAGCCTCTTGAGCCGGTCATTCACGTGATCATTCATCATGTCATCTCCCGTTTTCACCAGGTCGATATGACCCAGTCCTGCTTTTTTCGCCCCGAGGCGGACTCGCCCCGTCTCGCTTCTATGATCGGACCATGTCGACCCACGCCAGAGGCAGCCGAAAACAGTTTGAGCAGTACCGTAAGGACTTCAAGGCCCACAAGACCGAGGGCACCTCCCGGACCGGGGCGGGCCATGCGATCCATAAGAAGAGCCAACGTTCCTTTGTCACGCTTTTCAAGTCCTTCCTCAGATTGGTGCACAAGTATCGCGGGACGATCGCCATCGCGCTGACCCTCGTCTCGTGCGCAACCCTGCTGTCGCTGATTCCGCCTTACAGCATCAAACTCATTGCGGACAACGTACTGGGCGATACCCCATTGCCCGCATTTCTGGCGGAGACGTTGAAACTGCCTCAAGACAAAGGCCAACTGCTGAAAGTCGTGGTCCTGGGCTTCATCGGCATTTCGGTCATCGCCATGACGATCGGCTCGACCGGGCGATGGCTCGCGACGCGCACCACCAAGCGGATGCAGGCCGATGTGAGGCGCAAGGTCTTCGAGCGCGCCGTCAGACTTCCCATGGGCCGCATCCAGAAACTCAAATCAGGGGGCGTGGCCAGTATTCTTCGCGAAGACGCGGGAAGCGTGGCCGAACTGATTTTCGGCATGCTTTACAATCCGACGAAGGCGATCATCCAACTCATCGGGAGCCTGATCGTCCTCGCATTCATGAACTGGCAACTGCTGCTGGGATCGCTCATTCTCATTCCCTCGGTGTTCATCACGCATCGAGCGTGGATCAGTCGGATCAGACCCTTGTTTCGTGACATCAGGGCCACCCGGCAGCGGATCGACTCACACGCCACGGAAGCCTTCGGCGGCATGCGGGTCGTTCGTGCGTTCGGCAGGCAACGCAGCGAGACCTCCCGATTCACCCGCAACAACCATCTGCTGGCCAGAATGGAAATCCTTTCCTGGTGGTGGTCGAGAACGGTGGACATCACCTGGTCACTCTTGATTCCCGGGGCCTCGGCCGGCCTGCTCTGGTTTGGTGGCGCACAAATACTGAACGACGCGGCGCAAGTCGCCGCGGGAGTGGGGCTCACCAACGCCGAGCGAATCGCGGCAGGGCTCATCCTTCCCGAAGATGCCATGACCATCGGGAGCCTGATGGCATTTCTCGCCTACGTCGCCTGGCTCCTGGGCCCCTTGGCGACACTCGCCTCAAGTGCGACGCAGGTCCAGAACAGCCTCGCGGGTCTGGATCGCGTGCTCGATCTCATGGATGAAGACTCGGAACTGGGCAACGCCAAAGGTGGCACCGTTCTCGAACAGGCCAAGGTCGCGGGGGCCATCTCGATCCGAAACATGAGCTTCACCTACCCGGGTCATGATCAGGAAGTTTTGCATGACATCAACCTTGAAGTCCAAGCCGGGAGCATGGTCGCTCTGGTCGGACCGAGCGGTGCCGGGAAGACCACGCTGAGCAATCTGGTGGCTCGTTTCTACGACCCGATCGAAGGCGTCATCGAACTCGATGGGGCAGATCTCACCAAGATCGACGTGGACAGTTTTCGAACGTTGCTGGGCGTCGTGGAGCAGGACATCTTCCTCTTCGATGGCACGATTGCCCAGAACATCGGCTATGGCCGACGCGGTGCCACGCGCCAGGAGATTGAAGAAGTTGCCAAGCAGGCCAATTCCCACGAGTTCATCAGCGAGTTCAGCGATGGCTTCGACACCCTCATCGGCGAGCGAGGCGTCAGGCTCAGTGGTGGACAGCGACAACGCATCGCCATCGCCCGGGCCATGCTCGCCCAGCCCACGATCCTTATTCTTGACGAGGCCACCAGCAACCTCGACACCGAAAGCGAGCGGCTGATTCAGGAATCCCTGCATCGGCTGACCTCGACCTGCACCAGTTTCGTCATCGCCCATCGCCTGAGCACGATCATGCACGCCGACCAAATCGTGGTCATCGATCACGGCAAGATCATCGAAAAGGGAACCCATGCCGAGCTCATGGAGCGATGTGGGGTCTACGAAGGCATGGTCCAGTTGCAGATCTCAGGCCAGAATGGGACCAAACCTCCTAAAGCGCCAGGCGACGCTGAAGATCGCCCGAATGCGATACCGGCTGGCCATGGGCATCATTAACACCTGTAAATTCAACACTTACACATTTTGAAACCCAGCTGATTCAAGATGTCACACTGTGGAAACGCTTCGCACATCAAAAACATTGTGCTAAATTTTTAGCAATCTGCTAGAAATACAGCATCGTTTCATCCAATAGATGTGTAGAACCGTCTGAACCCACATGGAGGTGTCTTCGTGACCAAGCCCAATCTCAACCAACTCAGCCGACGCGAGCGACAGATCATGAACGTGATCTATCAATTGGGGGAAGCCAGCGTCAACGAGGTCATGGAGTTGCTCCCTGATCCGCCCAGCTATTCCGCCGTCAGGGCGCTGATGAGGGTTCTGGTCGAGAAGTCTATGCTCAAGCACCACCAGGTCGGGCCACGCTACGTCTACCGCCCCATCGTCTCCCACGACAAGGCTCAGAAGTCAGCCATGATGCAGATGCTGGACACCTTCTTCGAGGGATCAACCGAGCGTGCGGTCGCCGCCTTGCTGGACATGTCGAGCACCGATCTGAGCCATGAAGAGCTGAATCGGCTGGCCACCCTGATCGAACAGGCGAGGGAGGAAGGACGATGATGACGCTGCTGGCCGATTCACTGATTTCACTACCAGACGCCCAGAGTGGCCTGTTCATCCTGATCGATTCGTCGATCAAGGGCACCGTCATCCTGATCGCGGCTCTCCTGACAGCCAAGGCCCTTCGGGGCAGCTCCGCCACGAATCGATACTTGCTCTGGTCGTGCGCGATCGTCAGTCTGCTGGCCATTCCCTTGTTGTCCGGGATCATGCCCCAATGGAACCTGCCGGTACTCCCTTCTCCGGTGAGTGATAAAACTTCAAACACGTCAATCGAAACCGACCCCGACCGGAACACGCCCCTCGATACTGCATTCTCGATCATGCCCGACGATTCGACGCTGCCGATCGAGACTGTGCATCAAAACGATTTCATCAGTTACGCCAATGACGATGGCGATCACCATGCCCTCAATACGCAGTTCCTCGATGCGGAAGCTCTGGAACTGTTGCTGGCACAGATGGCCTTGTCCGAGTCCGTCACGGACGAGCCCGATGTGAATACATGGCCTGTCGGCGACCTGGGTGAGCGTGAAATCGCACCGACTCCGGCGATCTCATCGTCCGGTTTCACACTTGCCCTGCCCGACTGGCACTGGATGACCTGGGTGATTATGAGTTGGGCTCTCGGGGCGGCGGTGAGCCTGCTGCTCCTGCTGGCCGGACTCAGTCGCATCCGTAGTCTCACGAAATCAGCCCTTCCCCTGGAAGGCGAAAAATGGACCACGCAGCTCAGAAACGTCATGCGTGAAGTCGGCGTGGATCGGCCGGTACGTCTCTTGCACTGCCGGCAGATCCGGACGCCGATGACCTGGGGGGTCATCAACCCGGTCATCCTGCTCCCCACCGGCTGCCTGCGCTGGTCGCACAACCGACGCCAGGTGGTCCTGCTTCATGAACTGGTGCACATCAGGCGACGTGACTGGGTCATGCAGATTCTTTCACAAATCATCGGGGCGGCGTATTGGTTCAACCCACTGGTGTGGGTGGCCCTGCGTCATCTTTCAATCGAACGAGAACGGGCTTGCGACGACCAGGTGATCGGGCATGGCGCCCGCCCCTCGGACTACGCAAGCCATCTACTTGAAATCGCACGCACCCTTGCATCAGGAGGTAATCTCACCATGGCCAGCCTAGGAATGGCTCATCATTCGCAACTTGAAGGACGACTGCTTTCCATCCTCGATCCCAAACGCTCCCGCCGGGGATTCGGACGACTCGCGACGCTGACGGCCGTCATCGGCATGGGCGCGGGAATCCTGCCCCTCGCGGCCATGTCCCCATGGGCCGAGTCGGGACCGGTATTCCAACCCGCCAATGGCGAGGACGAATGGGTCACTCGCGTCGGAGACGAGCTTCAGATCCGTTCCGATGAAAACTTCAATATGCATTGGACCGAGGCGGACGTTCAATATCGCGTTCACATCAATGGCGAAGTCGTTTTCGATGAAGACAGCATCGAGTCCATCTCCGAAGATGGCGTCTTGAAGATTTCAGTCAAGAAAAATGGCGAGAGCCGCACCATCGTGGTGGTGGGCGAAGACGATGGCGACTACAGCCTGAGCGTCTACGTCGATGGCGACAAGAAGAAGCTCAGTCGCAAGGCGCGCCGGTGGGTCGATGGAATGATCAAGAAGGTCGCCATCCAGATCCGCGAATTCGAAAAAGACATGGACCAGCTTGATCTGGACATGAAGCAGTTGGATGTGGACATGGCGCAGCTCCAGGTGGAACTCCGGGAGAACCTGGGCGACAAACTCATGGCCAACATCAAGATCGAGGGTCTCGAAGGCCTCAAGGCGCTCAAGGGTCTGCGTGGCCAGGCCGGACATTGGACCACCGATGACGGGCATGTCTTCGTGATGCCCAACATCGACATCGAAGGCAACGTCGATCTTGCGGACCTGCACGAAATGCTCGCGGATCTCAACATCGAGGTGCGGGGCCTGCAAGGAGATGAGGGTCACGTGTTCGTGATGCCCGAGATCGAGATCATGGGCCTTGAAGGTCTCAAGGGTCTGGAAGTTCTCAAGGGACTTCATCTCAAGGGCGGGAACTGGACGAGCGATGATGGACACACCATCGTGATCGATGGCGACTTTGAAGGCGACTTCAATTTCGAAGGACTGCATGAAGACCTCGAAGACATGCATTTCGAATTCAACTTTGATGGTGACGATGAGGATGACCACGTCATCTTCTTCAGCAAGGATGGCAAGCATCATCGCCTCGACCTGGACCATCTCAAGGGGCTGGATGGCCTCAAAGGACTTCACCTCAAGGGAATCGAAGGCCTCAATGGGCTTCACCGCAAGGGCGGGAACTGGACGAGCAAGGATGGACACACCATCGTGATCGATGGCGACGACTTTGTAGGCGACTTCAATTTTGAAGGACTGCATGAAGACCTCGAAGACATGCACTTCGAGTTCAAATTCGAAGATGGCGACGATCAGGATGGTCACGTCATCATCCTGGATAAGGATCGCAAGCACTTCCGCCTCGACCTGGAGCAACTCAAAGGGTTGGAAGGCCTCAAAGGACTTCACCTCGAAGAGCTCAAAGGTCTCAAGGGACTTCATCGCAAGGGCAGGAACTGGACGAGCAAGGATGGACACACCATCGTAATCGATGGCCAAGGCACTTTTGACTTCAACTTCGAAGGTCTGCATGAAGGCCTCAAGGACATGCACTTCGAGTTCAAATCCGATGATGGCGATGAACAGGATGGTCACGTCATTTTCATGGACAAGGACGGCAACCATCGGCGCTTCAACCTGGAGCGCCTCAAGGAACTCAAGAACCTGCACTTCGAGATGCCTGACATGGAGAAGCTCCATGAGCAGATCCAGATGCATCTCAAAGGCCAGCAACTGAATCTCCATGGCCAGCGGAAGCACCTCCGGAAGCAACTCGAGCACCGGAAGCACGAGAATCTTCGCTTCGGCGATGATGAAGATCACAACATCCTCAGGTTTGGTGACCACGATCTTGTGATTGATCTCGACGAATTGAAATTCGATCAGCACGAACTGCACGAAATGATTCAGGAGATGGTGCAGAAGCACCAGGGCCGGATCCGTGAATTCGACTTCAGTCAGTTCGAGAATCAGTGGAAGGCCCACCAGCCCGAGATGCAGCAATGGCAGGAGCAGCTCCACAAGGAACTGGGCAAGCTCAGGCACATCGAAATGCCCGATATGAAGGAGCTCCAAGCGGAACTCGCGCCCATGCTCGAGAAGCTCCACAAGGAACTCCCCGACCTCCGGCATCTTCAGGAGAAAATCAACAACCAGCTCAAGCCCCAGCTCGATCGACTTCAGGAACGCCTGGAAGTCCTCAAGGAAGGCATCGAGAAGGCTAAGGACGAAGTCCGAGGCGACGTGAGCGAGCTGATCGCCGATGAAGTCGATTCGGACGACCTCAGCCGAGGCGAGCGGAAGTCACTGGCCAAGGCCATTGAAGCCATCACGAATGCCTTCATGGACGACTGCGGCGGCTTCAACATCAACGATGGCGTCATGAGCTTCAACGGTTCGATCAAGGAGATCGCCGGGAGCCTGAACGACGCCTTGGATTCAATCTCGGATGACTTCGACGATGAGGCCATCGATCGGCTTGAAGCGGCCCTGAAGTCCATCGCCTCGGAACTCCGGGATGCAGAGTTCGAGATCAGTGATTCGATCCGAGAGATGATCGAAAACTTCGAATCGGGCGTCGACGTCGACCTCCGCTTTGGTGATGACGAGGATGACGACGACGACGAGGATGTTGATGATGACGACAACGACGATGTCTGGGACAACGTCGCGATCGCCATCTGATCGACTCGCACAATCTTGCAACCATTCGCACCCGCTCATAAATGAGCGGGTGCGTTTTCTTTTGACCATCAAGAATCGTCACGTGCCATTCGTCACATCAAAATCACACCGGTTAGGAATCGCTACTCCATATGAACAGCCCGTCGAGGCGATACACTGGCGAGCAAGGGAGGCCACAAGTCCATGCCCATGTCCAACGATCGAACCGAATCATCCACCCACACGCCGAAGCGGAGAAATCGCTTCACCACCCACAGCATCCGTGTCCTCGCGACGCTGCTGCTCCTGACGCTAGCCGGCTGCAGCAGTACGCCCCGGGAAGTCAAGACCCAACAAGACATGAGCGGCAGGATAGTGGCGCTCGAGGTTGAAGAGGCTCTGGTCAATGAGGACGAGGTGTACGTGCACTTTCATGGTGCCTTGCCTGATGATCTCGATGATGGTCCCCAAGACGACTTCTACGCCCGGGCCGAGACCGAGGACCTTTTCGAGCTCTCGACCGACCTAAAATTTCTCACGAAGGCGGACTGGCAGGAAAAGACCTCCGAGGCAGGGCGTATTCCCGTGCTGACTGCCGATGTGCTCGACCACATCGCGGTGGATGTGCTCAAGGGCATCATGCCCGAAGCGACCGGCGATGGCATCACGGTCCGTTTCTTGAGCGAAGGGATCTTCGTCTATCGCGATGACGATGGCCTGCTGCATGCGACCCGCATCCAGGATCGCCCCCTGAACACTCGAATCATCAAGGCCTACACCCCCAACGACCTCAAGCCCCTCCTGATCGCGGAGATCGAAGAGCGTCTGGCGCAACGGGACGTATCAAGCCGCCAGGTCTTCATCGTCACGGGCGACCGAGGCCCCGGGGCATCGCTGTTCCTGCATGTCGATCTGGATGAACAGAAACTGGCGTACCTGACGCTCCGGGGCAAGCGGCCCGCGAACTTGCTCGAACCGGTGGGCATGACCGTCGACGTCGGGGCCCACGTAGTGTTGCGCAGTTTCTTTCTCGAACTGCTCCGCGCCCCCTTCTCGCTCGTGTTCCGGGGCGTATTTTACGTGGGATACACCGCTGTCGATCTGATCAACCTCGACTCCCTGTTGACGAGCATCGAGGAGCCGCCCCCCCTCTACGAAGGCCCGGGGATGGACCTGAACGCGTGGGAGGATCGGCTCGATGAGCTGACCAAGTCCAAGACTTATCCGGGCATCGTGACCCGGCACTTAATCGATGGTGATGAATTCTTCACCCGCCTCAAGGAGAAGATCTCCGAGGCCACCACCTCGATCGACATGCGGACCTACCTCTTCGACAACGACGACTTCGCGGTGGAGATGGCCGATCTGCTTCGGGATCGTTCCCGGGACGTCAAGGTCAAGGTGCTGGTGGATGGGTTGGGGACCATCGTCGCGGCGACGGACGATTCGCCGGGCCTGCCCCCCGACTTCAAGAAACCCGCCAAGATCGGTTTTTACCTCACGAGCGGCTCGAAGGTGAAATTCCGAAGCCAGACCAATCCCCTGCTCGTCGGCGATCACGCCAAGACCACCATCATCGACGACACCACCGCCTACATCGGGGGCATGAACATCGCCCGTGAGTATCGCTACGAGTGGCACGACTACATGGCCGAGATCGAAGGCCCGGTGGTTGACGCTCTGAGGCAGTCCTTCGACGACCGCTGGTCCCATGCCGGCGTGTTGGGCGACTGGGGGTATTTCTTCTATCGACTGTTCGTGCCCCGGATCAAGGTTCGTGGCGAGTACGAAGGGGAGGAATACCCGATCCGGATCCTGGAGACGACGCCCAACGAATCGCAGATCTATCGCGCCCAGATCGAGGCGATGCGCACCGCGAAGAAATACATCTACATCGAGAACCTGTACTTCTCGAATACGCTCTTCCTGTATGAACTCATCAAGGCCCGACAACGGGGCGTGGATGTGCGTCTGATCATGCCCATCCAGGGCAACCAGGCGATCCTCACCGAGGCGGCGGTCGTCACCGCCAACCGATTGCACGCCGCGGGCATCCGCGTCTATCTCTACCCGAGGATGTCGCACGTCAAGGCCGCGGTCTACGATGGCTGGGCCTGTGTCGGATCCGCGAACTTCGACAAGCTGAGCTTTCGCCTGAACTACGAGATCAACCTCGGCTTTTCCGAGCCTGCGGTCGTCGATGAATTGATCGAGCGGATGTTCGAGGCGGACTTCGAGATGGCCACGGAACTCACCGAACCCCTCGGCACCGACTGGCGACACTACTTCTCAGAGCTCATCGCCAACCAGCTCTAGGCTGAGTCACGTTATCGCACGACGTCGCTGACCACTTCGCCCTCGATGATCGTGCCGATGCAGTGGGTGGTGTACTCCAGCGGGTCGCCATCGTAAAGGGCCAGATCGCCATCCTTGCCGATTTCAATCGAGCCGACGCGATCATCGACGCCCAGGAGTCTCGCCGCGTTGATGGTGATCGAGGCCAGAGCCTCCTCGAAGCTGAGCCCGTTGGCCGCAGCGACGCCCGCCTCGAACAGCACGATCCTCGTCTTGGGCACGTAACTCTCGAACCCGCTCTGCAGGGCGAAGGGGATGCCGGCATCGCGTAAAAGACTGGCGTTTTCCATGCTCAGGTTCTGAGTCTCCTGATACGCACGGGTCATGGTCGGGTGCACAAAGACCGGCACGCCCGAGGCCTTGATCTCATCGAGCAGCAGGTACGCCTCGCACGCCCCGTCGAGGACGATGTCGATGCCGAACTCCGCCTTGAGTCTCAGGGCGTTGTTGATGTCCACGGCTCGATGGGCCGTGATCATCAGGGGGATCTCTCCATCAAGCACCTTGATCATCGATTCGAGGCCGATGTCCCGGTCCGGGGCCTTGCCCTCCTCGGCATTGGCGATCTTGTCGCGATGCTCCCGGGCCTTGATCAGCTCGGCCCTCAGCATGAACATCATCTTGCTTCGATTGCCGGGGGACTTGCCGCCCTCCTTCTGCGCCGATTCACCCAGGGTGCACGCGATCATCGCGAAAGGCACGATCGTCGAATCCTCGACGGTGTTGCCGATGGTTTTGGTGATGATGGTCTGCCCCGAGACGAGTTCGCCCGGGCCATGCCCGGTGTGGATCGTGGTGACGCCAAAGCTGCGGACCCATTCCACCAGTCGCTCGCGGGTGTTGTAGGCGTCGATCGCCCTCAATTCGGGTTGGATGGGATCGGACGATTCGAGCTGGTCCTGGTCGTGGTCGTAGTTGAACTGCCCGGCGAGTCCCACCACGCTGTGGGCGTCCACCAGGCCGGGCGTGACGACCTTGGCGCTGAGCACCTGATAACCATTAGGAATTCTCACCTGGGAGGCGGGGCCGACCTGGACAATCTTGCCATCGGTGATGACGACGACGCCATCGCGAATCGGCGCACCGTTCATGGTGTGGATCGTCTCACCCCGCACCGCGACCTGTGCCGCGCCCGGGAGAGTCAGCGCCAAGGCCCCGAGGAGACCAATTACGTTTCGCATTGTCTTGCTTTGCGTGTTCATGAGGATTTTTCTCACTCTCCCTGGCAGCACAGATAAGGTTTGAGATCGGAACCGGCCCCGTAGCCCCCGGTGGCGTACAGCCGATCCTCGGGGTTGCTCAGGTCGAATCGCTTGCGCCCCTCGACCCACGTCTGCTCGATGTGGGTATAGACACTGAAGGGATCGCCCGTGAGGATGATGAAGTCCGCATCCTTGCCGGGCGTGAGCGAACCGATTCGATCGTCGAGTTCGAGCATTTTCGCCCCATTGAGGGTGACCGAGGCGAGGGCCGTCTCCCGCGAGAGTCCGGCCCTTATGCCGAGGGCCGGGCTACGCAGGAAATGCCTCGAATCGGTGATCCAGTCGTCGGTGTGGAACGCGACCAGCACGCCTTCCTTCTCAAGGGCCGCGGCGGTCTCGAAGATCAGATCGACCGCCTCCAGCTTGCCGCCCGGCGAATCGAGAATGATCAGCGAACAGGGGGCTTTCGCCTCGGCGATTTCCTTGGCCACCTTCCAGCCTTCGCTGACGTGGTGCAGCACAACTTTGAAGCCGAACTCCTTGGAGAGACGCAACACCGTCATCACGTCGTCGTGGCGATGCGTGTGATGATGGACGATGCGTTTGCCCTGCATCGCCTCCACGAGGGGTTCCAGGGAAAGGTCGCGATCGGGCATCTTTTCCGGATCGCCCGCCGCGGCCTCGATCTTGTTCATGTATTCCTGGGCCTTGATGTACTTGGCCCGAACCAGAGCCGCGGACTTG
>JAPULD010000266.1 GCA_027295365.1 Planctomycetota bacterium | reverse complement strand
GTTCGGATAGACGAACTTCCATTCGATGGTGTATTCGCCTGGCAGGACCTCGATGGCCGCGACATTGTCCACTTCGACAAGTTCGTCGTTCAGGAGGAGCCGGTCCGTCTGGGGTACGCTGACCAGGGCCACTTCAGTCTTGGGGAGCTTCGGCCCCGGGTACGCTCGATAGGTGTTGCACCCCGTCAGCAGTACGAGCGACATCGAAATCATCCAGACAGCCATTCGTGCGTTCATCGTTCTCCATCCCTTCGACGATTCGAACCGGTTCCGTTCTCAAGATCGTCTCTTTCCCCCCTCGATCAACAGAGTTCAATCGAAGAATAAGCGAACCAGCCACCTTTTTGGTCTCGGTTCGTTCGATTTCGTCTAAAAGCCATTCCTTCTCGACGGATTCGGGGGGGCCAAAGCATTGCGTGAAGATATCGAGATGGACCGACCTCTCGGGGCGTCCCGGGGGCAGTTGGCGCATCTTCGTCAGATAGGTCCGGAGTTCGGTTCGCTTGTTCCTGGCCAGCCAACCCAGCAGGGCGTAGCTCTGGTTGTAAATCGTAAACACCGTTTCCCGCTTCTTGTCGGGCATGGCGTCCAGCTGGACCAGGTCCCGCAACGGCATCAGCGAATCTCGCTTCAACAACCGCTCAAACCGGGAGCGGCGGGGATCGAACTCGTGTTCGGGCCCGAAGGGCTCATTCGTGTCGCTCGTCTCAAAGCAGGTGGCCAGACCCTCGCCACTCCACAGGGGATATTGCACGTGCTTGTTCTGGAGCTTGGTGTGGTAATGAAGCTGGTGGATGGCTTCATGGACGGACGTGGCAACGGTCCTCTTCTCTGAGAATTCGTCGGCGTTCTGATCGGTCTCCCCATTGAACAAGACCAGCCTGTCGCTGGAAGGGGCGTAGTAGCCATAGTTCCACGATGCAACCACCTTGTCGTGCGTGCGGCCGAACTCCGAGTACGTCCTTCGATCCTGGAACATCACCCCCACGAGTTTGTGGCGCAAAGGATCCGGTTTCAATCCGAGTCGGCTCGCGTACCGTTGAAACTGCTGGTGCGTTCGTTCCAGTCGCTTCATCTGGGCCTTCGTCCAACGAACGTCGGCGTTGGAGAGCACGATGTAGTGTTCGCTCTTGTAGACATGGAAAGCCTTGGGGAGAAGCCGGCGTGTGGCCTGATATGTAGGGGAATCTCCAATCAAACCCCGCTTGTTCGTGGTGATTGGTTCCGGTGCGCTCAAGGCGGCAATTGTTGGGATCGTTGCCATACCAAGACAGCCCATCAGGAGAGCAATCACCGGGAATGGGGAGGACGCAAGTCGGAAAAGAGACATGCCCCTGATATTGATGAGATTCCAACGCATGGAGCCTCGATCGGCACATCCGTGCCGATTCGTGCAATTCCCGCGTCGAAGCGGAACATCGCCCAATCGTCGTGCGATCTGGCTCAAGGACAGGGACCCCAGGCCGCGAGCAGGTCGAGCAGGTCTTCGACATCCACGACTCCGTTGCCGTCGAAATCGGGGGGGCAGGGAGCGAGGCAGGGGCCCCAGGCGGCCAGCAAGTCGAGCAGGTCCTCGACATCGACCACATTGTTGCCATCGGTGTCGCCCTCGCAGGTGATGCACTCGTCGGGAATGCCATCGCCATTGAGGTCGTTGGTTTCAGAGTAGTACTCGACGGTGTCGATGCCGATGATATCGGAGTTATCTCCCGTGGGACCGCCATCGGTCACGTAGTATCGGAACGCGAAGCGTCCCGTCGTGGGGGCGCCGATCCCGGTGAGGACGACGCTGAACTTCGTCCAGATTTCCGGGTAGGTGCTTGGCAGGAGCGAGGGATTGACCGAGACGAGAAGGGTGGTGAAGTCGCCGACCGAGGATTCAGTCGCCCCAACGTTTGTGCTGGCGCCGTTGGTGCTGAGACGCGCCTCGAGACGATCGGGGTAAATGCTTCCGGTTGGGCATCGGGTCCAGAACGAGAAGGTCTGGCCATCGATGGGGTCCACTTCGGGAGTGATGAGCCAGTTGCTGATCGTATCCGGGCCTGGCCCGTCCGCCGCGGCATTGAAAGTGGCGCCGATCCAGGAGTTGAGGGGGCCGGCCTGGGCATCCCACAGCCCGGCGGCGGCGGTGACGCCCTGGCCCCAGTCGAAGGTGCCGAGGGGATTGCTGTTGTTCTGGATCGCCCAGCCTCGGGCATCGAGAGCCCCGACGTTCACGAAGTCCTCGTTGAGGAAGGTGCCGAGATCACAGTCGTCGGGTACGCCATTGGAATTGCAGTCGATCGAGGGATCGGAAAAGATCTCATCGGGATCGTGAATGCCGTTGTAGTTGCAGTCGGTCAACGCTTCGAGCGTGTTGAGGAACATTGCGCCGCTTCCGAACGGGTCAAGCCAGTCGCTCAGGCGGACGCCCACGACCCCGCCACCGTTCCAGGATCTTGAGAAGCGGCCATACCAGTCCGAGAGATTGTTGCCACAAGCCGCACCTCCACCAAAGAGTTGGCCCACGACACGATTGTTCTGATCGAACAGGGGCGAGCCGGACGAGCCGACTTCAGTGGTGCCTGAATCCCAATCAATGACCCGGATGAAGTTGCCATCGCCAGGCGACGTGACGCCACCATTGCTGGTGGTCATGGTGGCATTGTTTTCGTGGCTGATCCGCTTTTCATCGAGGTTGGGATGGTGAATGCCGACGGCTGAGGTCGGCGTGGCGCTCGATCGGTCCCAGCCGAGCAGCGTGACGCCAAAGGCCGGGTCGAGTTCGTCATCCAGCTCGACGAGGGTGAAGTCAGTCACGCTCCAGCTGGCCCGGAAGATCGCGCCACTGTTGAAGTCAATTAATGGTCCATCTCCCGTTGAACCGCTGGGGCCGCCGCCCGGAGTGCGGCAGGTGGAGTTTTCGTAGTTCCAGAAAACAAGCAGTGAGGCTACATTGCCACTGCTGAGTCCACAATGAAAAGCCGTCATCATGAATGGCTTTCGATTATGGGCCGTATTGTTGACCATGAATCCTGTGCATTGGAAGGCTCCGTCGTAGGCGTACAAGGCCACTCCGGAAATCTGATCCTCCCACCCGATCCCTTCGGGGCAGGCGACATCCACGTTGCAACTGCCTGACTGGGCATTCTGGCTGGCCTTGGCGTAGAAGCCTCGATAGCCGTGATTGACTTTTGACAGTTCAAGGACAAGGTCGTTCTTGGCGATTGTCGGGACCGTGACTTCGATGATGATGTCGCTGGCCGCGATGGGGGGAGTCCAGAGTTCGCCATGATCCTCGTTGTCGGCTTCGGTAAAACCCCGGATCGTGTGCGAGAGGTCCGTGGCGTAGACGAACAACGTGCCGCCTTCGGGCATGTTGTATTTCGTAAAGCCGAGGTTGATCGATTTCGCATCGGGAGCAATCAGACGCAAACGCCACATCGAAGTTTCAGGATCCACTTGTTCCCAGGTGCCGGAACCATCGGGCGTGTAGCGGACATCGTTGGGGACTGCAAAGCGATAGGGAAGATTTTGTTCTTCCCGGATCTCGTCCTCGAACTGGAGATCGATCAGGTTGACATGGGGCATGAATCGAAGATCCACCAGTTCCACGGGGCGTGTCGAAGCGTGACGAATCGTGGGTACGAGATTCAGTGATGTGCGATACGGATTTGCGTGATCGATTTCCCCCACGACCCGCTGAGCGGTAACGCCTGAGGTGGAACTGAGCGCCACGCCAAGGGCAATCGAGGACAGAATCGAGGTCTGCATCAACGAGTTTCGAACTGGAATTCGATCGGATCGGATCTTGGTCATGTGTCGATACCTGTTTATCGGTGGGGAATGTCCGATAGAACTGCCACTATTGATACAGCTTTGGCAAACGCACTGGCAGCCTTGCACAATGTACGCCAGATCGAAGAAACCGCAAGCGTAAACTATTGGAAATAATGTATTTACGACAGATCAAAGACGGCGTCTTCGGATGCCTGGAATGATCTCGTCGTTGGTGTATTTGATGACTCAATCATTCATAACGCAGAGCTGTCATGGGATCGACACGCATCGCCCGGCGGGCCGGGATGAGACACGCGATCACCGCCACGCTGAACAAGACGACGACCACAGTTGCGAAGATCAACGGATCGACTGCGGACACGCCATGGAGAAATCCAGTCAGCAACCATCCGACCGCCAACGCAATTCCAAGTCCCAAGGCCATACCAATTCCTGTGATGATCAGGCCCTTCTTGAGCACGAGCTTGAGCACATCGCCCTGCTGAGCGCCGATGGCCATGCGGATGCCGAATTCGTTGGTGCGTTGTGATACGGAATACGCCATGACGCCATAGATACCCGTGATCGAAAGCACCAGGGCGATGAAGCCGAACATCCCCACCAGGGTGCCGATGATCCTGGCCGGCAACAAGGCGAATCCCATGTTGTGTTCCATGGTTGCGACTGAGAATATGGGGAGTGATGAATCCAGATCGTTGACGATTTTCACGGCCGGTCCAAGCATCGCCTCAGCATTCTGTTCGGTTCTGATATGCAGATTCTGCCAGATTTCATACTTCTGGGCATGCGGTATGTACATGACGCGTAGAGGTGATTCGCTCAGGCTTCGATACAGCCCCGTCTTGGTGATTCCCACGATGCGACGGTCTATCCCTTGCACACGAACAAGTCCTCCAAGTGCTTCCCGGTCGGCAAAAAATCGATCCGCCATGAATTGATTGATCACGATCACCGGCTCACCGTCTTCGTCATCGGTGGTGTCGAATCCACGACCACTGAGCATGGGGATGCCCATGGCCTTGAAGTAGCCATCGCTGGCTACAATTCGATTGACGCTCATGCCTTCTCCCTCGGCAGTTTCATACCCGGGGATGGAGACGTCCGAGGACGAATTATTCAATCCAAACGGAATCGTGGTAGCATAGCCCGCAGCGATGACTCCAGGTTGTTCTCTTACTCGTTGAAGCAGATCATCGTAAAATCGTTTTCCCTGTTCTTCTTCGTATTGACTCATGCCAAGGTTTATTGAAAGCACCGCGCAGTGATCCGGGTCAAAACCCATATCCAGTTGTTCAGCATTCTGCAGGCTGCGGATGAACATGCCCGCGGTGATGAGCATGAACAACGACAAGCTGACTTGAGCCACGACCAGCATGTTTTGCAGACGCGATTTGCCGGCGGTCTGTGAGACGGACTTGCCCTGATCCTTGAGGGCTGGCACGATGTCAGGTCGCAAGACTTGCAAGGCCGGAGCCAGCCCGAAGATCAAGCCGGTCAGGACGGCAATCCCCACCGTGAAGAACAGCACGGTATTGTCAAGGGTGAAGTCAACTGGGAACTCACCGAGATAGGGCACATCAATGCTCTGGATAAGGCCGATGGTCCAACTCGCCAAGGCAATCCCCGCTCCACCGGCGATCAATGCCAGGAGTGTGCTTTCCGTAAGCAATTGGCGAATGATGCGACCACGTCCGGCCCCCATGGCCAGGCGGATTGCGATTTCCTTCTGGCGTCCCGACGCACGGGCGAGCAAAATGCTGGCCACGTTTGAACAGGCGATCAGCAATACGAGTCCCACGACGGACATGAGCACGATCATCAATCCAGCGATGCTCTTTCCGCCGGTCATGTTGACCATGATTCGATCATCGTTGGCGGGAATGATGGTGTACGCGCAGTATTCTTCGACATCGGGATAGGCGACTGAGAGATCATTGGCGAATATCGCCATGTCCGCCTTGGCCTGTTCGATGGTGACACCCGGTTTGAGTCTTGCGATGCATCGAAGGTAATTGTTACCTCGTTCTTCAAGCGTGATTCGAAAAGGTGAAAGTTGAGCGTGCATCATCAACGGCGCCCAGATCTGGGGGGCGATGCCGATGTTGAGTCCCTCAAAGGACTTTGGAATAACGCCAACCACGGTGAAGGGGTAGCCATTCAGAAGGAGTGATTGTCCGATGATGTCCTCGTTGCCACCGAGTTGACCTTGCCAGAGTTTTTCACTGATCAGGACGACCGGATGGGTACCCTCGGTTTCGCCTTCCTCGGGAAGAAAATCCCGACCCAAAATTGTCTGAATGCCCAATACTCGAAAAAAGTTGGCTGAACACTGTTGGCCCAGAAGGACACTGGAATCACCCTCTTTGCCCTTGAAGCCCAGGGGGCTGAATGACGCACAGGCGACGCCATCGAAGACGGTGTCCCGCGCGTTCATGTCCAGATATTCGGGATACGAATTGGAATTGAATTTTTCGTTCTCGCTCAGACCTTTGTTGAAAATCGACACCAGTCCGCTGGGTTCCTCGACGGGCAATGGCTTGAGCAGCAACGTGTTGACGATGCTGAAAATGGTCGTATTGGCCCCGATGCCCAGGGCCAGGGAGATCACGGCGACAAGGGCAAAGCCCGGATTCGTGACGATCATCCGTACCGCGTACTTGAGGTCGATCAAGAAGGTCCTCATGGGATGGGCCTTTCAAGGGTTTTCACACTGGGGCAACTCAGAAATGATGGCGCACCAGACGCCATGCCCTCTTCTTGGGCAGGGGCAAGTGGATCTTTCACTCCTTTTTAAAAGGGTGCTGGGCTGGCGTTGTTACTGGAAATGTCGATTGGCTCGAAACTGCTTGTTCTTAGTATAACCTATGAACAAGGGCCGAAATTTTGAATCACCATGTGCATATCACGAGGCGTGACTCTGCCATCTCCATCGAGGTCTTCGCGGACGTCGCCTCTCGTGCGCAGGGCGTGCACGACCTGGAGCAGATCGTGAACGTCGATCACGCCGTCATTCGTGAGGTCGAGGGGGCAGAAATCGCACTGGTTCAGCAGAACGCTGACGTCGTCGCCATCGAAGTTGGCCAGGGCGAGGTCGGGGGTGCCGTTCCCGTCGAGGTCGCCGATCGCGATTGAGTAGGGGGCGTCACCCACGTCGAAGTTGATGGCCGAGGCGAACGTGCCGTCGCCATGGCCGGTCAACACGCTCACGTCATCGTCGCTCGCATTGGCCACGGCCAAGTCGGGGACGCCATCCCCATCGAGATCGCCGATCGCGACAGAACGCGATCTGCGGCCCACGTCATAGGTGACGTGGGTGGGGAATGTGCCATCGCCCTGGCCCATTAGCACGCTCACGAGGCGGGACCGTTCGTAACCCACGACGAGGTCGGGGACGTTATCCCCATCGAGATCGCCGATCGCGATTGATTGGGGGCGGCTCCTCACGCGGGAGACGCTATGGATGGCGAATGTACCGTCACCCTGGCCTATCAGAACGCTGAATTCTCGGCTGCCATTGTTGGCCACGACGAGATCGGGGACGCCATCCCCGTCGAGGTCGCCGATCGCGACGAAGGCCGGATCGACTCCCACGTCATACGTGACGTCGGTGGCGAACGTGCCATCACCTTGGCCCATCAGCACGCTCACATTGTCGCTTCTGAAGTTGGCCACGACGAGGTCGGGGAAGCCATCATCGTCCAGATCGCCGAT
Organism: Planctomycetota bacterium; assembly: GCA_027295365.1. Classification (GTDB taxonomy): domain Bacteria; phylum Planctomycetota; class Phycisphaerae; order Phycisphaerales; family SM1A02; genus JADFSH01. The sequence continues at coordinate 1,071 of JAPULD010000266.1, read as the reverse complement.
GGCCAGGGATTGAGGTCCATCGCCCACATCGAAGATCACGTCCGGGGCAAACGTACCGTCTCCATGACCCTTCAGTACGCTCACGTCGTCGCTGTTGAAGTTGGCCACCGCGAGGTCGGGGACGCCGTCACCGTCGAGGTCGCCGATCGCGACTGCGTATGGGCGTGAGCCTGCACCAAAGGGGTCGTCGTTGGCGAAGGTGCCATCGCCATGGCCCATCAGCACTCTCACAGCACCGAAGTCGGCCACGGCCAAGTCGAGGACGCCATCCCCGTCAAGATCGCCGATCGCGACTGAACGCGGGTCGGCGCCCACGTCATAGGCGGCATTGGTATGGAATGTGCCATCGCCTTGGCCCATCAGCACGCTCACCTCGTGGATGTTGGAGTTGGCCAAGGCGAGGTCGGGGACGCCATTCCCGTCGAAGTCGCCGATCGCGACTGAGCGCGAGCCATCGCCCGTGATATAGGTGATGTCAGCGGCGAATGTGCCGTCGCCAAGGCCCAGAAGCACGCTCGCATCGTCGCTTTCAGCATTGGCCACGACAAGGTCGGGGACGTCATCCCCGTCAAAATCGCCGATCGCGACTGAGCGCGGGTCGGAACCCACGTCATAGGTGACGTGAGAGGCGAATGTGCCATCGACCTTGCCCATCAGCACGCTCACGTCATTGCTGTTCGAGTTGGCCACCACGAGGTCGGGGATACCGTCACCGTCGAGGTCGCCGATCGCGACTGAGCGTGGGCCGTCACCCACGCTCTGGAAGATTTGGGGAGAGAATGATCCGTCACCATGGCCGATCAGCACTCTCACGGTGTCGAAAATTTCGCTGGTCACGGCAAGGTCCGGGACGTCGTCGCCGTCGAGGTCACCGATTGCGATCGACCAAGGGCGGCCGCCCACGTCAATGGTGATACCGCTGGTGAAAGTGCCATCACCATGTCCTATCAGCACGCTTACGTCGTTGCTGTTGTTGTTGGCCACGACCAGGTCGGGGACGCCATCACCGTCGAGGTCGCCGATCGCGACTGACAGCGGGTTGTCACCCACGGCATAGGTAGGGTTGACATC
>JAPULD010000265.1 GCA_027295365.1 Planctomycetota bacterium | reverse complement strand
GCGAGAGAAAGCGATACCGGGACGCGTGTAGTCATTGATTCCTGCCAGTTGGTGGTTGAAAACCGGGTCGACGTGCGTTCTATGATGATGAACATACGATTCGACTGCCTACCGGTTCGCGAGAATTATCGGCTATTGTCGGGCTCAATTCATCGATGGCTCGATTGAATTCGTCCAAACTCAGGATTTCCGGCGACATGGAATCCCCGTCGGCGCATCTTCTTGGATAGACCTGAAAGTTGAGCTGTCATGAGCGACTCCCTCAAAGAAACCCGAAAGCCGCCAGTTGTGAAAGAAGAGGGCGATGCCGTTCTGCATCAGTTTCTCGCTGATCAGGACGCCCCCTGTCCGGCGTGTGGCTACAACCTGCGAAATCTGGCCAAGGACAACTGCCCCGAATGTGGCCAGGCGATCAAACTGCATCTCCAACCCGCGGGACCGATGGCCAAACGCAGTGGGTTGATCTTGCTGGTCTTCCTCTGGTTGCTGGTGTCGAGCTCCGTGCAAGGCTGGGGCGTCGGGTCATCCATGTACGCACGGATTACGAATCCCTTCTCCCGATTCATGACGATCAGTTTGAATGGCAACATACTCTTCACGCCTCCGAGCCAGATAAACCTGCCGACCTTTCAAATGCAACAAAGTCCGAGCCGCCTTCTAGCCCCCACGCCTTCAATTTTCGATTCGGAAGTTCGGCAAGACGAATCGACTTTGGAAGCGTCGGAAGATTTTCCCGACCTGCTGGAGAACGAAGCTCAGACCGATGAACTCGCCCAGGCTCTCGACTCGGTTGAGCGACTCATCACCACCAGCGCCCCTTCCATCTCCCGCAACTCAAGCATCTCGATCCAGATGCCCTCGGGTCAGGTGATTCAACCCTTCGGCTCACCTCGACGATACAACTGGGGCGCAGTCTCCTGGAAAGAGTGGACTCAGATGGGCGTCTGGACCATGCTGGGAATGCTCGCCCTGGCCGGGTTCATCCTGCTGGGGCTGGTGCGCCGAAGCAGCGAACCCTCATCGAAACTGCTCGGCTCGATCCCCATCCTCGCCTGGAGCGGATTCGGGATTTTCTGCGTCATGCACTTGGTCAGTTCGGTGTTCGGGTTGATTTGATAAAGTCGAGCGTCTCCAAACGCTCCCGAGACGCCGCGCAACTCACGGCGACTGATCATCCTCCGAATCGAGGAACAGCGTGGCGATCTGCAGAGCCATGTCCTCGCCAAAGGTGGGTCCATCAGTGTACAGGTTCATGCACAGGGCCACCCCGACCCCGGCATCGGGATAGAGCAGGATGAAACATCGTCCGCCGGCCGCCGAGCCCCCGTGATGGATGTAGCGTCGCTCCCGGTCGTCGTTCGCGATCCGCCATCCCAGGCCCACCCCGGTGGCCTCGCCATCGGCGGTGTGCATTGAGGTCAACATCTCCTGCAGCGTTTCCCGCGATACGATTCGATTTTCACAGACCGCCCCGAGAAACTTCGCCAGATCGATCGGTGTGGACACGAGACCCCCGCCCGATAGCTTGCAGCTGTTGTTGACGGGCGGCGAGATCATGTTCTGTCCCTGCACGGACACGTAGGGGACCGCGAGTTCGCCCTCGACCGTTTCGTTGTGTTCGGCGAACGTGTTTTCCATGCCCGATGGTGCATAGATTCGCTCGCGCAACAGTTCCGCCAACGACTTCCCGGCGGCCCGCTCCATGACCGCGCCCAGAGTCGTGTAGCCATAAGTCGAATAGTGATACTCCGATCCCGGCTTGCTCACCAACGGATCGGCGGCGAAGATCTCCAGCGCCGCAGCCTGCTCGTCGCACTGCTTCTGGGAAAGGAATTCCGCTTGCGAGGCATAATGCCTTACGCCGGCCAGATGACCGGCCAGAAGGCGGGGCGTCAACGGCGCATAATTCGCCGGCGCTTCGGGGAGGTAGGTGTCGATCGTGGCGTCGAGCGAAAGTTCGCCGCGCTGGACCATCGAGCCCAGGGTCATCACCGTGATCATCTTGGAGACGCTGCCGATCCGGAACATCGTGTCGGGGGTGACGTCGTGTCCGTTTTCCTTATCCCGTTGTCCCCATTGCTGCGACCAGGCCACCCCGCCCTCGGCCCAAACCGCGGCGCTGAATCCCCTATCACCGGATTTCTGGAGATAGGCCTCGACGATCTGTTCTGCGGAGGCAGCAGCCCCCTCCGTGGGCCGGGTCTGGGCCATCGCCGCTGGCGTCAGGACAAAGAGAACGATGAAAGGTAGCAATCCGGTCCGTTTGGTGAAATTTCGGGTCATTTTCTTGCTCCAAGGTGAACAGTGGCTATCCTGTATCTAGAACTAATATTCTAGTTCTAGATTCTGGTTGCAATTTTGTCAAGACCCACCAAAAATAAATCGTCTCAAACCCGCCTCAGCGCGACGGAACCCACCCACCGAGCCCCCCGTCAGGCCCGCAGCCGTCAGACGCTGGAAAAAATCCTCGATGCCACGGAGCGACTGCTCGAATCGCGCATCTTCGAGGATTTGACTGTGCAGGACATCCTGCAGGAGGCGGGCGTGTCCATCGGCTCGTTCTACGCCCGGTTCAAGACCAAGGACGATGTGCTGCGCGATCTCTACCAGAGGTATCGGGAGGACTTGAGCAGCCTGAATCAGGAGGTGATCGAGAAGGAGACGAATGGTCTTTCGCTGATGGAACTCCTCGAGAAAATCGTCCGTCACACGCTTCAGCGCATGGAAAAGCGACGGGGGCTCATTCGCACCATCGTCCTGCACATGCGTCAGCATCCGGAGGCGAGTGGCGATGAGGAACGCCGGGTCGCCCGTCGAGCCCGGCATGTGGGCGTCGAGCTGATCGTGAGCCGCAAGAATGAGATTTCGCATCCGCGTCCGCGCGAAGCGGCAAGGATGATCATCTTCACGCTCGCTGCCCTCGGGCGCGAATTCGTGTTGTTCGACTACACCCCCCACGCCAGCCAGTTGAAGTTGAGCCGCGAACGATTCATACGCGAGACGACGCGGATGATGGCGAATTACCTGGGCGTGAAGTGAACCGCGACTCTTTATCCAACTCGGCTCGATCGAGTGATCACGACCCGTCGAGCGCGGCTTCGGGGTCTCTTGCGTCATGCAGCTCGTCAGTCAGGTCTTCGGACTGCTCTGATTCACCGATTTCCGGTTCATCGCGCACGACGACAGGGCCATAGCCCATGCAGATCAAGGCGAGCTTGCGTTGATTGAGATCCAGGGCGCAGATCTGACCGCCAAATTCGAAGATGACAAGATCGCCGGGGAGGATGGAGGCGTTGCGTCCTTGCCACGTACCGAAAGCGGTGGTGAACATCAATGAAAAGTCTTGTTCGGAGTTCGAATCAATAAACTTAATAGGTGTGGGATCTTCGGCCATAACTCGTCCGAAGGCGATACCCCAATAATTTTGCATTCTTGCTCGCCAAGACTGACCGTCTCGAATACCAGTCAAATCTGCAGCCAGGCCGAGGTTGAGGATGTCTTGGATTGAGCTTGACGATTCCGTCAAGAAGGCACTTTCCCTCGATGCAAATTCCGAGACCAGATGCACCAATTCACCCCTGTCAGTCCGCCGAGCGTACAGGTCATAGATGGTGCGAACTTCCTTTTCATCTTCTGTGACGTAAACCCGTAAACGACCGCCATTTTCCAGATCGGCGCTTTGAAAGTGCTTCACGTTCGATCCGTTGGGCCGCATGCGGTAGATGTCACCGTCATCCGGATCGATGAAATACACCTGAAATTGCAGATCTTCCGAAACGATTGAATCGAGATCGACGATTTCGACCTCTTCGCGAATTCGGATCTCCGCAAACATCCCGGAAAACGGGGCGAGGCAGAAGAGGTACGACATCGTTTGGATTAAGCCGCACATCGCAAAGGTCTTTCTCTTTGTCCAACGTCCTTTCTTGAACGAACCGTGGCAGAATGGCCATTCCACAAGAACCGACACTACAATCGACAGACCAATCGCCGCCGCGATCCAGAATTGGTAGTTCACGATGGTGGGTCGCCACACGTTCTGGACCAGACCGTCATCAGTGTGCAGGCCGAACAGAGCCAGCCCGACGAACATCGAAAGGTAATTCGCGACGATCATGAGCCCGATGGCTCGCTTCGATGCCTTGAAAAGCCAGATCAACACCAGACCCTCGATCAGCCCGATGAACAAGTTGCCGATCAGGAGATAAGGCAATTGGACAAACATCAAGCGTGTTGCGGTATTGGCAAGAATCACGGAAGCAATAGGCATGAAAAACCTCGGCAATCACGATTACGTTCGCAAGAACGCCCTCTCGGGTTTCGTGATTGTATCGAAGTCCAACGACCATGTGCCAAGGCTCTGTGAGCCGTGCTTCTCGTTGTCGAAGAACACGGCCGGCACGACCGTGGCACATGGCAAGCTATTTACAGCTTCCGGACCACTTCCTCGGCCACTTCAAGCGTCGAGTCGGGGTTGTTGTCTCGACCTTTCACGTCGTAGGTGCCGACGGTGCCTTCCTTGATGACCGTCGCGATGGCGTTTTCAAGTTTCGCCGCCATCTCGTCTTCCTTGAGCCAGTCGAACATGAGCTTGACGGTCAGCAGCATCGCCGTGGGATTCACCACGTGCTGGCCATCGTATTTAGGAGCCGAACCATGCGTGGGCTCGAAGACCGCGTACTCGTCGCCAATGTTCGCGGCACTCGCGAAACCCAACCCCCCCACCAACCCGGCGCAGAGATCCGAGACGATGTCGCCAAACATGTTCTCCGCCACGAGCACATCGTAATCCTGGGGGTTCTTGATCAGCCACATGCAGATGGCATCGATGTTCGCTTCCCAGGCTTCAACTCCCGGAAAATCCTTGGCGACATCGCGGAAGACTCGGGTCATGAGCCCACCCGTCTCGCGAAGCACGTTGGGCTTTTCACACAACGTCACGGACTTGCGGCCATGAGTCTTGGCATAATTGAACGCTTGACGACAGATCGACTCGCACCCCTGCTTGCTCATGATCCGCGTGGACAAGGCGACATTCTCAAGTCCCTTCTCCTTCCAGTGGATCATCTTGGGGTTGTCGCACATCGCGTCGTAAACTTTTTCAGGCAGCGGGAACCACTCGACGCCCCCATACATGCCTTCGGTGTTCTCGCGAAAGACGACCAGATCGATGTCGTCGCGGTAGTTCAGGGGATTACCCGGGAATGCCTTGCAGGGGCGAAGGTTGGTGTGAAGGTTGAAGAGTTGACGGAGCTTGACGATGGGACTGAAGTAGACCAGCCCCTTGTCCTTGAGCTCAGGGTCGAGCTCCTCGTGGGCTTCGTCCCGGGGCTTGCTGGTAATGGCTCCGAACAGCGCGCAATCGGTCTGCTTGAGAATGTCGATCGTCCGCTGGGGCAGCGGATCGCCTTCCTTGCACCAGAATTCCCAGCCGATGTCGGCGGGCACGTACTCCGCATCGAAGTTCATCGCGTCGAGCACGATCTTGGCGGCGTCCATCACGTCGTTGCCGACGCCATCTCCGGGCATCCAGGCGATTTTGTACTTGGCCATCGGGGGGTCTCCGTTACCGATTGAAGGGCGAGACTATACCCCGGGAATTCAATCTGTACAGCATGATTCAGGGATCAATCAGCCCGAATCGAGGGTGATTCTTCTTTCAATGCATAGGTGAAGGCGAGACTTGGCAATCCTTTGTCAAAATGCACCAGAACGGGGCATCGCTGATATTGCTCTCCCTCGAACTCATCAAGTCTTCGCCAATGCTCAGGAAGATCAGGAGACTCAAACAGATGCACTTTGGCGCGAGGCCCCCCCATCTCAAGCACAATCCCCGGGAAACCCATCCCTGCCCCCCAGCCCCGATCGTGAAGGACGCCCTCGATCCAGCCTTCCGACCATTCGCCTCTCATTTCGGAAAGGTGATGATGGTTGGACATGCCGGGGGCCAGCGAGCCATACACGGCCAAGCGAAAATAGTGATCTTGAAGCTCCATGATCTTCAGCATCCGAATATATCCGCCGGAAGGCAAGACGGTACGATGCCGATTCAGTATCGCTAATGAGCTCACGCCGATTCGGTGGAGAAGATCGATGCCCCAGCCCCGCCGCGACTTTGAAGATCTTTGGGATTACGACCATCCCGAAGAGACCAAGGCGAAGTTTCACAACTACATAAGCCTGCACGAAGGCACCATGTCCGAGGATGAGCGGCTGGAATTGCTGACGCAACTCGCCCGGTGTGAATCGCTACAGGGGCATTTCGATGTCGCGCATCAACTGCTTGATGAACTGGAGCCAATGTTGTCAGAGGCAACACCTACGGCCCGGATTCGATCTCAGTTGGAGCGAGGCCGAACGTATAACGCTGCCGATCAGAGTCACGACGCAGAGCGTCTGTTTCTCAAGGCCTGGGAGGAAGCGGGCAATCATGGCTTCGATGGATATGCGGTTGATGCTGCGCATATGCTTGGCATCGTCCACTTGGCCAAGCCTGATGTGGCCTTGACATGGAATGAGAAAGCACTGGGTCTGGCCGATTCGTCAGCGGATCCGGCAGCGCAGAAGTGGCGAGGATCACTGCACAACAACATGGGGTGGACGCAATTTGCCGCCGAACGATTCGAGACTGCATTGGAGCATTTCGAGAAGGCGCTTGATTGTCGCAAGACAGAAGGCAAGACCGATGACATTCGCGAGGCCAGATGGTGCGTGGGTCGTTGCCTCAGGTCACTGGGCCGGACTGAGGAAGCATTGGCGATTCAGCAGGCATTGTTGAAGCAGATTGAGAATATGCCCGAGCCGGATGGATTCGTTTATGAGGAGCTGGCTGAATGCCTGAACCATTTGAGCAGAAAGAAAGAGGCGACTCCATATTTCCGAATGGCGCATGAGATATTGTCGAAGGATGCTTGGGTGGTGAAGCATGAGCCTACGAGATTGCGCCGATTGTCGACATTAGGCCTCGATGAATCATCTTGAAATGATCAGGCCAAAGCTTGAAGACGCCTTTTCACCAACGCCTCCGCGCCTCCCGCGGCGATGAGTTCCTGGGCCACCTCACTAAGCGGGGCGAACGAGTATTCCTTCCCGTCGCATTCGATCATCGACTTGGCGAAATCGATTTCGAGATTTGGCCCCACGATGGTGGCGACGTCCGGATTCTTGAACTGCCCCTCGAAGTGCGCCACCAGTTCAGGACACTCCAAAACCAGGAACGCATTGTTGAAGGCGTTGCGTTTGTAGGTTTCGCTGAAGGACGCCGCGATGACGCAGGGGATGCCTCGCAGCTTCAGGCACGTCGCGGCCTGCTCGCGTGATGATCCCGTGCCGAAGTTTCGCCCCGCCACGATGATGTCGCCTTCCTTAGCAATGTTATTGAACGTCGGGTCGTAATTGGCCATCGACGCCGCCGCCATGTCGGCTTCGCTCACGTCATCCCGATAGGTGAGCTTGCCCGAGTAAATGCCATCCGTGTTGAGATTGTCAACGGGAAGCCACAACGCTCGTCCCTTGACGCTGCTCGGAAAGCCTTCCGCGATCTCCACCGCTCCCGCCTCGCGCTGGGGTCGTTCATTGACCTTGATCGAGTGTTTGGGCTCGACGTCGTCGAATTTCGTGGGCGAACAGATGTGCCCCGCCAGAGCCGACGCCGCGACCACCGCGGGGCTGCCCAGATACGCCTTGGCATCGCGCGAGCCCATGCGGCCCTTGAAATTTCGGTTCGTCGCGCTGATGGCGACTTCACCCGGCTCCAGCGTGCCCTTGCCCAGGCCGATGCACGTGCCGCACCCGGGAGGAAGTTCGATCGCTCCAGCATCCAGCAGCTTCTGCCAGTGACCCAGTTCCCTGGCCTGCTGTTCCACATTGGCCGAAGCCGCGGCGACGTAAAACTCGACTCCATCCGCGACCTTCTTGCCATCAACAATATTCGCAGCCTCGGCGATGTCTTCCAACCGTGCGTTGACGCACGACAACAGATACGCCTTGTTCACCTTGATCTGCTGCTTCTCGATGTCGGGCAACGAATGCATGACCTTGACGTGATCGGGTCCCGAGACATGGGGAATGACTGACGTTAAATCCAGCGTCAGCTCGACGGCGTAATGCGCATCGGCATCGGCTTCCAGACGATTGGCGTACCACGCATCCACATCATCGCGAGTGATTCGAGGCGTGTCTCTTTCACTGGCCACATCCGATGGATCCCGAACGCCAAGATCCCAACGCTGCTGCAGATAATCAGCGCGGCCATAAAAGTAATCCCGCAAGATTTCATCGAAGGGGAAGACCCCCGCCAACGCCCCCCACTCGGTAGTCATGTTGGCGATGCTCATCCGTTGATCCATCGAAAGCCCGGCAACACCATCCCCCGTGAATTCAACCGCCATGTTGAGGACTTCATCATTGTTGAACACGCCACACAGGGCGATGATGACATCCTTGCCCACAACGCCAGCTGACAATTGACCAGTCAATTCAACCTTCGCAACCTGGGGCACTTGCCACCACGTCTGCCCCGTCGCCCAGATGGCCGCGGCATCGGTGCGTACAACCGGTGTCCCCAACGCACTGACAGCACCATAAAGATTCGAATGCGAATCACTCCCGACGACCATGCTTCCGGGGGTGGCGTAGCCGTACTCGACTATCACCTGATGGCTGATCCCGGTACCGGCGGGGTAGAAATCGATGCCCTGTTCATTGGCGAACTTTTCGATCCTGGCGTACTTGCCAAGGTTTTCGGGGCTGAGGTTTTGGATGTCGTGATCGATCGCAAAGACGGGTTGCTGAGGGTTAAAGATCCTGGGTGCCACGGCTGTGACAGCCGTGCTCGCTCCCGATACCTCACCCCCGGAACCCCCGGAACCCCCGGCAAAAATACTCTTGAATTTCCCCATCACCGCCGACGTGTTGTCGTGCGTCATGATGTGCTTGGGTCGGATGTTCAGGAAGTCGCCTGCATGGATCAGCGAATTATCCTGGGCGGCATTGTGCGTGGTGGCGATTTTTTCGATCAGGGTCTGGGACATGAAGGCATGATAGCGATCTCACCCAACGAATCAGTACCGTCGAACAAGGCACTTGTCCTCAAACTCACCTGGGTCTACTTGGAGCCGAGCTGCTTCGCCATCCGGACGAGGTCGATGAACTCACTGCGATAGGTCGGCTGGGGTTGAGGCATTCTCACCCGGGCGAGGAAGTTGAGCCCGGTCGTCATTCGCTCGTCGAGCATAGCCGCCACTTCGGCCAGTTCGGGAATGGCCATGGCTCGCTTGGTCGCCTTGCGGAATCGATCCACGTGAACTGACGACCTTGTCAGTGCAAGGGCCAGTTCCAGGTCGGATCGCTCGAGCAAAGCGTTGGCGTTGGCCTGGGCCAGCTCCACGTTGGCGGTCAGCGTGTATTGAACGAAATCCTCGAGAAACTCAATCGCTTCAAGAGAAAGACGCAGTTCGCCCGAGCCGACAATGGCCAGTTCCAGCACGAGATCAAAGTTCGAATCGCCCTTGTAGACGGAATCCCGCAATACCATGCCGAAAGAGGCGACGGCGCTGGCGAACTTGAAATCGTCGCTTGCTTGGTCGAGCGTGCCGCCCTCGTCGATCACCGGGATCTCGATCTTGATGCTCTCGTCGGCATCAGGCAGCTTGTATCGCAGCTTGAGAGTGAAGAGTTCATCGTTTTCGACGAATTCGAGGCCAGCCGCGACTTCCTCGGCGGGTTCTGGGGCATCCGGGGATTCCGGGGATTGGTACTTCAAGTCGTCAATCGCCCCATCGAGGGAAACGCCCGGGGGTAAGATTTCATACAACGCGGTCACGGTGTGCCCCGCCCCGATCTCGCCCGCGTCCTTGGTGTCGTCGTTGAAATCCCTGGCTTTCAGCATTCGGTTCGCGTAACCGATCAGGCGGTACGCACCGACCTTGGCCGGGTTGAACTCGACCTGGATCTTCACATCCTTGGCGATGGTCACGAGAAGACCCGTGGCCTGATCGACGAGGACCTTGCGAGCTTCGGGCAAGCCATCAATGTAGGCGTAGTTGCCATTTCCTTTGTCTGCCAGGATCTCCATTTTTGAGTCTTTATAGTT
>JAPULD010000264.1 GCA_027295365.1 Planctomycetota bacterium | reverse complement strand
CATCTCGGGTGGCGTACCGGAAACGACGCAGCATATTTTCCTGGTGCGGGAAATTGCATTGACTGAGGACGTCAAGCCATCGTGGGAAGGTGGCCAGAGACGAAGGTCATCGCCACCCGAACAGCCGCCGCTCAACATCGAGGATCTCATTGATCAGTTGCCCGATAAGAACACTGGCGGAAGTCCGCCCAGCCTCGGCGCCTTCGGACAGGATGCATCAAATGGAAACCAGCCTCCGGTGGACATCGAAGATGTCGATCCCGATCGTGAGGAAGGCTTTCAGTACGATCCCATCAAGGAAGAATGGATCGGACCTGAGTTGATCCTGGAACGGGTCATTGAAATCCCCTACGAACGACTGAGCCACGGTGACAGCAGTTACAACATCGTGATTCGCCCCAACGATCGGATCTTTGTCCAAGGGCCTGACATCGGCGTGATTTACATCGATGGCGAAATCAATCGACCCGGTGTCTACAGCTTGCCCCTAACGGGATCACTCACGCTGAGTCGCCTGGTGGCCGCCGCGGGCGGATTGGGTGAACTGGCGATTCCCGAACGCGTGGACCTGACTCGGGTCGTGGGGGAGAACAAGGAAGCCACAGTTCGTTTGAATTTGGCCGCCATTCGTGCCCGGACGGCACCCGATCTGATCCTGAAATCAGACGACCACATCATCATCGGCACGAGCTGGATTGCCACGCCTTTGGCGATTTTTCGAAATGGCTTGCGGATGACCTACGGATTCGGATTCCTGCTCGACCGTAATTTCGGCAACGACGTCTTTGGCCCGCCGCCTGAGGATGATCGATTCTGATCACGCAGGGCCGTTTCTGGTCCTTCGTAGAGACTCGTCAAGGGCGAATAGTGTCCTTGGCGAGGACGAGGGCTAGGATTGTTTTCTGATGGAGAAAGTGATCCTCAGGGCGTTTTCAGTCGTACAGAAGTATCGAAACGACCCTCGGCACGACCTTTCGTCTGAAGGCTAACAGGGCCATTCTTGGAGAGAGAGCAGGAGTTTTTCTATTGCCGAACGGTACTTCAGATGCCGTGATTGGTGACGCATCCACATCACCCAACGCACGTGCGTCGGTGGCAGGCGATTTTCGCGTGACCATACTGGCCGGCGTCGTGCTGGTCGGATTGCTGATCTGGCTCTATTGGCATTTCTTCTATCAACAAGTCCGGTTCGCCTTGAATTATCAAGCCGACTGGGGGCACACGATGGTGGTCCCCCTGTTGGCGGGCTATTTGGTGTATCTGCAGCGCGATAAATTGCGCAACACCGCCTTCCGGACGAACTGGTTGGGTCTGCTTCCGATCTTCCTGGGCATTTTCTTATATATCGCGTGCAGTTACGGCATTCCGGCCTGGCGACACCACAACCTGATGGGGGCGGGCGTATCGCTGACAATCTTTGGGCTCGTGCTCTTATTCTTCGGGTGGCGAGCGACGTTGATCCTCTTGTTCCCCATGCTGTATCTTTTCGTGTTCGGGCAGACTGTTTCTACGCGGCTCATGGATATCGTCACGCATCCGATGCAAGACATCACGGCTCGCGGGTCGCACTTCGTGATGGATCTGTTCCTCGACATCGACCGCATGGGCAACACGCTCTTTATCTTCCACGAAGGGAAGTCGATTCCGCTCAATATCGCCGAGGCGTGTTCAGGCATGCGCATGCTCATGGCGTTCTTCGCCCTTGGGGTACTGCTGGCGTATACCGGGTTGCCCAGAATGTGGCAGCGCATCCTGCTTGTCATGATGGCCCTGCCAACCGCCATCGTGGTCAACATCCTGCGCGTCATCACGCTCGGCGTACTGAGTCTCTACGACACCCAATTGGCGGCCGGCGATTTTCACGAGCTCGTGGGACTGGTCTGGCTCGTCCCGGCCTACCTCCTTTTCCTCGGGATCCGCCAGGTGATCCGGAACCTGGTTTTGGAAGAAGAGGATGGAGCAGGTGATCAAGCAACATCCAAGCGGGGGGGGGACTGATCATGTTCGATCGTCGGGCCAAGACCGCATTCGCCGTCGCCAGTGTGATTCTGGTGGGAAGCAATCTGGGGATCAGTAGCGTCGAGCGATGGATGGGCATGTTTCTTCACAAGGATCCGGTGCCCCTGCCACTGGAATTCTCGCGAATCGCCAAACAGACGGATCATTGGAATTCTACGATTCCGGACGAGTTGCTGGATGAAGCGATCCTGGACAGGCTTGGGACTCGAAAGTACTTGAACCGGTTATACGCCCCCAACGAAGGCGACGCTCCCCGGATCCATCTGCATGTGGCGTACTACACCGGGTTGATCGACCCGGTTCCTCACGTACCGGATCGCTGTTTCGTTGCGGGAGGGCTTGACAAGGTGGCCCCGGCTCGGAATCTCAAGCTTCCCATGGCAAAGACCGATTGGGTCGAACATGCGGATCGGATCAATCAGGCCACGAAACTTCCGTATCACACCGCTGAGGTGAGGCATCCGTTTACGAATGAACGGATTGAAGTGACGATGCCGATCGGCGAGTTCCTTTGGAGAACGACCCAATTCAGCGACCAGCGGCAGCCGGGCTTGAAGATCTTTTCGGGGTACATGTTTGTCGCGAACGGCCGCCTGACCCCCTCACCCGATGGCGTCAGGGTGATGGCTTTCGATCTCTTTGAGCGGTCCGCCTACTATTGCAAGATCCAGCTGACGATCAGGACGAAAGCCGAGTTCACCGAACAGGATTTTGTCGATCTTTCCGCGGATTTCCTTGATGAAATATTACCCGAAGTGATGCGATGCCTCCCCGATTGGTGGGCGCATGAATCGGCGATCGCGGCCAGCGCATCGACCGACTGACTCTTGAAGGCATTGGAGACGGAATCGAAATGGCTACACGTTTTAACACCAGATTGTTCCTCATTCTCACCATCAGCTTATTTAGCGCCGTGGGTGTGATCGGTGGTCTCTGGTACTTACAGACCCGAGGCGATGCGACTCGATCAATCCGGATCGGGGACGAATACTTCGCACAGGGAGATATGGATCGTGCCAAGAGGTACTACCGCCGGGCGATTGATCGCGATCGAAGCAATGTCCAATACGTCGATAAATTGGAAGAGGCGATACTTTCCTATCGGCCTGTCAATCAGAACGAAGCCTTTCGCTGGTATCAGGAATATCTGGGCAGCGTGCTTCGGTATCGAACCACTCATTTTGCATTGAACGACGATGCGCTTCAGGCGTATCTTGCGGAATTGCACCAAATCGCTCGACGCAGCAACATGCCGGCGTTCTGGAGACAGTTGCAGGACGAGTCAGCAGAAATGCTCAATCGTGTCGGTCCCGACCATCCATTGGCTCCGGTCTTCACCTTGCAATTCGCGTTTGCATCGATTCGTCTGGGGCAGGACACTTTGACCTTGGGCGAGCTTCAAGAGTTGGAACGGCAAGTCGAGAAGACAGCGGTCCAGATGAGCGATGACGATCAGGCTCAGGCCATTCGAATCTCATCGAAAATCATTCTCTACCGGCGGCTCATGCAATCCGGACAAGTCGACAACGCACGTGTCATGTTGAGTGATTTCAATCAGTTGATCGAAGACGTCGAGCTCGCGATTCCGGAAGGCCTCGACACCACTCGCGCCATTATCGTCGCCGTGGAATTGATTCGTGTTCTGGACGATCTTGAATTTCGCAGTGTTTATGCAGCCAAACAGCCGGGCCGGGTCGAGAAACTGAAGAACCTCCTCAGCGAGTCGTCGGATCTTCCCCCTTGGCTGATGCGCGATTGCACCGCGGTGCTCGGTTCGCTCCCACACTTGGTTGATCGCGAGTGGCTGTTCGATCTTCAACGCAACTATCTCGACACGCATCAAGACGAGTCCGACATTCGATTGAATCTGGCTCAGCAATTGTACGGCGCCGGAGACGAGGAAGGGGCAACTGCCGAGGGGAAGATCATCCTTGAGGCCGAACCCTTGGGGGTTGGGTATCCATGCTTGATTCAAGATCAGAATCGAGCGTATGCCGCCTCACTCTTGGGCGACATTGAATTTCAACGATGGGAACAAGCGGATCCCGATGTCGCTTCCCAACACCTTCAAAGCATGGCCGCGATCAGGGAGCAATTGGCACAATTGGTTGATGACGCCTCCTCCGAACCCTTGATGATTCGAATGGATGGGGCGATCGCCTATGCCCGAGAAGATTACGATCAGGCGGTCCGATATTTTGAGTCACTGATCCAGCAGCACGGCATTCGTGACATTCAGACGTTTTATCTGGTTTCCCGAAGCCTGGAAAAGATTAATCAACTCGGGCTTGCTCACGAGCGTATCGCGTCTGCATCGGAGATGCAGCCCACGAATCTGAGTCTCATGCAGGAGAAGGCGCGGCTGGAGATTCGAATCGGCCATTACGACGCCGCTCTGGCCACGGCGCAGCAAATACTGAGTCTCGATGCGGAACATGAAATAGCGTTGGGAATCGTCGAGTCCATCAATCGAACCCAAATGACGGTATTGGGGGGGCCGCGCGATGTGATGAACACAGTCATCAGTCAAGCCACTGCTGCGCTTGATCGCAATGAATTCGACCTGGCTCGCTCATTGGTCAATGAACCCCTGCTCACTGCGCCGGAGGATCGTCGGCTGCGTTCAATGCTGGCGAGCATCGAAGCCAGGTCAGGCAACGTAGACAAGGCGGTGGCCTTGATTGACAAAATGCTTGATGAAACTCCGGATGATCGAAGTTTGCTGAGTTGGAAAGTAGCCTTGGGTAGCACCAGTACGGTTCAAGCGATCCAGCGATTCGTTGAGCTGACACACGAGTCGGAGCTCGATCGTGCTCGGGCTGAATTGGCTAGTTTCAGCTCTTTGATCACCAAACATGAAACAATTCGGGATTTTGCAAAACGAAACGGTGATGTGGAGCAGATTCAAGAAACGGAGGCGTTGATGAGCGAAGTCTTCGCCGCCGCCGAAGCGCCTCTGCAGGTGTTGATTGAGGCCAATCCGGAAAGCGGGGTGGTGTTTGATTTTCAATTCTTAACGGCGTTGATCGATCAGGAGATTGACGAAATCGAACGACTGCTCCCAGAAGCTCGCCGTCTCGATCTGGATGGGCTTGGCGGATTGACCTATCAGGCTCGATATGAACTGGTGACCAAACGGTACGCCGAGGCCATCAGCACGCTGAAAGAAGTGACGCGGCTCAAGCATTACAATGCGAATTACTGGCAACTGCTCGGGTATGCCTCGGAGCAATTCGGAGATTCAAACGACGCCCTTCGGGCCTATGCAAGAGCTTACGACTGTAACCCCGCGAACCTGGGGATCGCCCGTCGTTATGCCATGATGTTGTCGCTCGATGGTCAAATGACCATGGCTCTTCCGATTCTGCGAAATGCCTACAACTTGACTCGCAACAATACGTCGCTCCGGGAGGAATGGCTGGCATTGGAGGAGGAAGTTGGATTCAAATCAACGGTACTCAGGCACCGGCTCCAAATTTATCAGAACACCCCGACCGATCTCATCAATACGGGAGGTCTGGCGCGTCTCTACGGATACCTGCAACCGACACGATTGCTCTTGCTGGACGCACAGGGCCATGAACTGTTTTCCAGCATCATTTGGCAGCAATTGAACGCCTCCGAGATACGAACCATCAATCTTCAGGCCATCCAGACGTGGAGACAACAGTCTGATTTGCTGCTTGAGGAACTCGCCGAATACGGTATGAATTCGTTCGATGTCGCCTATCTCCGCTCCATCATTTTGAGAGGGCGAGCGGAGTATCAGAATTCCATACTGCAATTGAAGGAATTTATCGACCAGAAACCTCTCAAGGACTATACGGTTGCCCAAGTACTGAAATACGCGCGGTTCCTCATCGGCATGAGCGAGGAAGCGCTGGCGGTCGAGACCCTGTTGGAGATACGAAACGAGCAGAACCCGAATGCATTGGAAGTCGATGTTGTCCTGGGACAACTCTTCCTTTCGCGGCGTGAATTTGAGAAGGCCATTCCCTTCTTGATCAGCCAAACCAAGGCGTTGCAAGAGATTTCACCTCACATCCAACTCCTCACCTGCTATATCAATCTCGAACGTTTCGAGGACGCCGAGCAATACTTGCAGAATCTGGCGTCGTCGTCGGAACTGAATGCCTTTCAGGAGTTGATGCTTCGGGCTTCATTGGCCGACCGGATGGCACATGCCCGTTTTGCGGAACAGGATAGGGCAGGGGCGCGTGAACTCCTGATCCAATCCCGAGATGCGCTGAATCGAGCACAGGATTTGAGTCCTGAGGATTCCAAGCCCCACGTGCAACTCGCCCGTTCGCTGTTTGGTGAATACACCTTTACGAATGAAAGCGAGTTGCTGATCAACGCCATGACAGCCCTTGATCGGGCTCAACGGTTTGACCCAACTAGTTCCGACATCAGGCAACTTCGGGTCGAAATCGCTCTGGCTCGAGGTGAACTTGCGGTGGCAATCAACAGCCTGCGTGATGTGCTTCGAGAGGAACCGAACAATATCAGAGCCCGACGCCAGCTCATCCAATTGCGTTTGAATTCAGGCAACCATCAGGAAGCCCTGCTTCTGGCCCGCGAAGCCGTTCAGCAGGCCCCCAACAACGCCGAGTGGCGTGTCATTCTCGGTGATCTGCAAACCGGCGTGCGCCAGGATTATGCCGAAGCAGCCGAAAATTATCGTCTGGCCTTCCAGTTCACCGCAAATAACGAGTACCTGACCAAACGGCTCGTCGCACTCCTGAGTTTGAAACCCCCATTGATCGAGGATGTCCTGCAGGAGATCTTGGATCAAGATGAGTCGGTCCGCAGTTATCCGTCGATTCAAACCGTGTATGCCCGCGCCTTGCATGGAGCGGGACCTTCCGAAGAAGTTTGGGAACTCCTGAGGGAATCCTATCGATCGTATCAGGCCATGATTGCCGATAATACGTTGAACCAGACTGCAATCAGCTTCTGGATGTCTCAGGTCAACACTCTGTTTTCAGACGAGCAGCTCGAGCAGTTCGAGGCGTTTGTGATGGAGGCAAGTCAGGGATATCCCGATGTGTTGACCCTGCGATTGCTGGCCAGCCATAACTATGCTCACGATAACGTCGCCAGCGCCGAGCATGCGATTGAACTACAGGTCAGGGCTCTCCAGATGATTTCGGACGAGGATGCCACCCTCCGGAGTGTCATGCTCACCGAGTACGCTGCTTTTGCCATTCAGGCAGAGCGATACCAGGATTCAGCGGATGCCTTCGAGGAAGTCATGGGGCTCATGCCCGAGAATATCGCGGTTCTCAATAACTTTGCGTATCTTCTGGCCGATCATCTCAAGAGACCAGATGAGGCTCTCGAACATGCCGTTCGGGCTCACGAAATCAGCCCTGATCATCCTGACGTGCTCGATACATTGGGCTGGGTAAATTTCAAGCTTGGCCGGCTGGATGAGGCCGAAAAATACCTCCTTCAAAGCATCAACATGCATGAATCGGCCAGTGCCCACGTCCATCTGGCTTATATTCTGATTGAGCAAGGCGATCTTGGCGGAGCCTTGGATCGTCTGATAAGGGCTGAACGATTACAGCCGAATGATGGGACCCGAGATGAGATCGACCTCTTGAAGGCCGATATACAGCGTAGAAGTGCCCAGGCGGTCGAATCCGTCCCTGGGAATTGATGTCGTGGATCCGGTATTCGAGGAAGATGAACGATGACTGCTGTTAACCCAGGCCGACCTGCCATGTCGAATCGCGTCGAACGCCCTTCGGGATCGCCTCGCCCCCAGGCGTTCGCGGCATCAATCGATCCGATTCTGGTGATCCGACGACATATTCTGGTTCTTATCCTGTCGGTCATCATGGGCGGGGTTCTGGGCACCGGCGCCTATTTTGGCTTGAGAATCGTATATCCGCTCTACAGCGGTGAAGTGCTTTTTGAATTGCAACCTGGACTTCAGGATCCGACGTCAGTCGGTGTCGTTGACATCAGTCGAGACGATCTTATCGAACGTTTGGCCCGGACCCAGGCCGTGTTGATGACCAGCCGCGAGGTGCTTGAGCGTGCGATGGAGAATCCGACGATCAAGCGCAATACCGAATGGCACAAGAAATTCGTCGGTAAAGACGACGTCTTTGATATTCAAGAGGCGGTTGACGAATTGGAGGAAGATCTGTCAGCCCCTGTGATCCGAGGTACGAATCTGTTTGCCTTGCGGTGGTCGACGCATCGCAAGAACGATGTGACCGTCGTGCTTGATGCGATCACACAGTCCTACGAAAACAAACGCAAGGCTCTAGAT